>JBCECW010000161.1:0-7617 GCA_039207785.1 Pseudomonas sp.
GCTTCGGACTGCTCCATGCAAATGCCCCTATAATCCGGCGCAACGCCTGCGCCAAATGCGTAAAATGTACTATGAACACAACCGCATAATATCGTGCCCGCAGGAAATGTACATAGAACACTTATGGCATTTATCAATGAGCGAAGGGATTACCGATAGAGGTATGCGCTTGCTGGCCAAAGCGAGCCTCAAAGATCTCGCCGAAGCGGGCAGCACAGAGTACGTGCGCTGGCAGAACATCAAGCGCGGGAGAGCGCGAATTGGCGCCGACGAGATCGAGATTTTAGGGCGTGTATTTCCGCACTATCGCTGGTGGTTGATAACCGGAGATGCGCTGCCGGAGATCGGGCAAACCGATCCGGATCTGGAAACGAACAACCAATAGAACAACGCCCAGACGCCCATTCGCGTCGGACTGTGGAGAAGTATGTGAGAGACGATTTCGACGATATCCGCGCCGAGCGCGACCGCCCTATTCGCGCCAGCCATAACGCGCCAAATCCGCATAAAGGGCTGTGGAAACAGATCGCGCTGGGCATTGTGGTGGGGTATCTGGCGTTGGGGGTGTTGAGCGTTATTGGCTGGGCGGTGGTTGGGCATCTCGCGCTTGGTACCCTCAAGTTGGGCGCGCCGTAAGCGTCCTTTTTTGCATTTGCCGATGTATCGCTGGTGCGCGGAGCGCCGCCCTACGGTAGCGAGTTGGGCTGAGTCGTCTCGTTTACGTCGGAAACGCGCGCCATACGCTACCGAGTCGAGCTCAATCGGCTCGTTTACGCTGAGTCCGTAGGGTGCGCTCCGCGCACCAGCTTTCAGGGCGTTCGCCCACCATCGCTGTCGATAAATTTACTGATCTCTTCCAGCGCCGTCGCCTTGTAGCGCAATGGGCGCGAGAGCGCGGCCACCAGGGTGATATGGCTGACGTTGTCGTAGTAGTGCTCGCTAACCGGCACACCGACCGCGCGCAGGCGCTGGGCCAGGCCGCCGGTATTGCGTTGCGGATTCACCAGGTCATCGTCACGGGCGGCCAGCAACAAAGCTGGCGGTGTGTGGGCGCGTACGTGGTTGATCGGCTGCGAGTCCGGCGGGCTATTGGGGTGGAAGAACACCGGACGCACGTCGGGGTTTTCGATGGGCAGAAAATCGTAGGGGCCGGCCAGGCCGATCCAGCCGCGAATGCTGCTGGCGTCCAGACCGACTTCGCCCAGCAGGCGTGGGTCCAGCACCAGCATGGCGGCGTTATAGGCGCCGGCGCTGTGGCCCATTAGAAACAGGTGCTCGGGGGCACCACCGTATTCGCTGATGTGTTGCCGTACCCAGGCGAAGGCGTGGGCGCCGTCTTTGAGAAAGTCGGGGTAGCGCACCTGTGGATAAAGCCGGTAATCGGCGATCACGGCGACATAGCCTTGGCTGGCCAGGGCTTCGCCGACAAAGCGGTAGTCGTTGCGCTCGCCGCTGTTCCAGCTGCCGCCGTAGAAGAACAGCACCACCGGGGTGGGGCCGGGTTTCTTGACGGTGGGGGTGTAGATATCCAGCTGTTGGCGGGGGTCGCTGCCGTAGGCGATGGCAGTGGTTTTGCGGTAGGTGTCGGTGGGGGTGATGGCGTTAAGCAGGCCGACGGGGGAGCAGGCGCTGATAAGGGTGCTGAGGGTGAGGAGAAGCGGGGTTAATAGTCGGCGCATGGGTGTCCTTGCTGGAAACGCTAAGAGCCCCTCTCCCCTAGCCCCTCTCCCGCAAGCGGGAGAGGGGAAGGTATGGCGTGAGCCCCTCCCCTGTTTTCGGGAGAGGGGAAGCAAGCGGTTATGAGGACAGGTACGAGGAACGCGTCAGGCCCAGGCGCAGCGCGTCGAGGAACTGAGTGCGTTCCCGTGGGCTGATCTTGGCGCTGGCGACCTTGTCGCGGTAGTGGGTCATCAACTCCTCCGGCGACAGGTGCACATAGCGCAGCATGTCTTCGATGGTGTCGTGGGTTTCGATACCGGTGTGGTACGCACTGCCGTCCGCGTTCTGGTAGATATTCACCGAGTCGGTATCGCCGAACAGATTGTGCATATCGCCGAGAATTTCCTGGTAGGCGCCCACCAGGAAAATACCCAGCAGGTAGTCTTCGCCTTCACACACTTCGTGCACCGGCAGGCTGGTTTCGATGCTCTGCTCGTCGACGTATTGCTTGATCTTGCCGTCGGAGTCGCAGGTCAGATCCTGCAGCACGGCGCGGCGCAGCGGTTCTTCGCCCAGGCGGTGCAGCGGCAGAATCGGCAGTACCTGGCCGATGGCCCAGGTGTCCGGCAGGCTCTGGAACACCGAGAAGTTGCAGATGTATTTGTCGGCCAGCTTGTCGTTGAGTTCGTCCAGCACCTGGCGGTGCGAGCGCTGTCGGGCTTTGAGCGAGTTATGCAGGCGACGGCACACGGCGAAGTAGCACTGCTCGGCCAGGGCTTTCTGGGTCAGGCTGATTTTGCCATCGGCGTATTGGCTGGCCACGTCGCTCATATAGTGGGTGGCGCGCCAGTAGGTTTCGGTGACCATTTCCAAGTCAGTCGGGCCGAGCAAATCGACCAGCCATTGCACGGTTTCCGGCAGGCTTTCTTTGTCGTCGATGGTCGGCACGTCGTCGTTGTGTTTTTCCACGTCGGTGACTTGCACCACCAGCATGGCGTGGTGGGCGGTCAGCGAGCGGCCGCTTTCCGAAAAGATATGCGGGTGCGGCAGTTCCTGGGCGTCGCAGAATTCCTTGAGCATGCCCACCACCACGCCGGCGTAGTCGTCCATGTCGTAGTTGATCGAGCTAGCGTTGCGCGAGTGGGTGCCGTCGTAGTCCACGCCCAGGCCGCCGCCCACGTCGATATGGTCCACCGGCAGGCCCAGGCCGCGCAGTTCGCCGTAGTAACGAATGGCTTCTTTAAAGCCGTGCTGGTAGTCGGCCAGATTGGCGATTTGCGAACCCATATGGAAATGCAGCAGGCGAATGCCTTGGTCGAGTTTGGCGGCTCGGAAGCGCTCGACCACCGACAGCAACTGCGCGGCCGACAAACCGAATTTGGATTTCTCGCCGCCGGTATCGGCCCACTTGCTCGAAGCCAGCGACGACAGGCGCACGCGCAGGCCTACCTGCGGGGCGACTTTGAGGTCGGCGGCCTCTTCGATCACCAGCTGCACTTCGGATTCTTTTTCGATCACGATAAACACGTTGTGACCGAGCTTCTGGCCCATCAGCGCCAGGCGAATAAATTCGCGGTCTTTGTAGCCGTTGCAAACGATGGTGCCGCCTTTCGGCGCCAGCGCCAGCACGGCCAGCAGCTCGGGCTTGGAGCCGGCTTCCAGGCCGATGGAGACGTTCTGGGTAGCGATGATATTTTCCACCACCGCTTCCTGCTGGTTGACCTTGATCGGGTAAAGGGCGGTGTACTGACTGCCATAGCCCAGGCGCTCGATATTGGCGTCGAAGGCGCCAGTCAGCTGGCGTACGCGGTCTTGCAAAATGTCCGGGAAGCGCACCAGCAAGGGCAGCGACAGGCCGCTCTGGCGCAGCTCCTCCACCTGCTCGAACAGGTCAATCGGCGCGCTGTTCGGGCCGCTGGGGCGCACTTCGACACGGCCGGCTTCGTTGATGGCGAAATAACCGGCGCCCCAATGGCGAATGCCATAGACGCTGCGGCTGTCCGCGACTGTCCATTGGCTGCCGTCATCTTTACGTGTGCGTCGTACGGACATTCAGGTTCCCTTCTTAAAAAGAATTCAAAAGCGTCGGGCAGCCCCGACTCGAGCAAGGTAAGCAGTGGACATGACGTTTACTGAGGTGTTCAGGTGCGTCGATGGCAAACCGGATAAAAACGAAGTTTAGGAGGCAGCGCTTCAGCCGCCAGATTTCTTCGCTTTAAAGCCCTGTTTGAGCAATTCATCGAGCAGCAGCTGCACATGGTCGCCCTGGATTTCGATCACGCCATCTTTCAGCGAACCGCCGCAGCCACAGCGCCGTTTGAGTTGGCTGGCCAACTCCTTGAGCGGCTCTTCGGCCAGGGGCACGCCGGTGATGGTGGTCACCGTCTTGCCGCCGCGACCTTTGGTTTCGCGACGTACACGGGCGATGCCATCCCCTTCGGGAATGGCGGTCTGTTTGCAGATGCAGGCGTCCACAGGCTTGCTGCAGTCCGGGCAATGCCGGCCTGCATCGGTGGAAAACACCAAACCGCCGAGGGCGGAAAAGGACGAAGCTTTCTTGACCATGGTTGTTCCTCGGTCAGGAAGGTCCAGCGCAGCAATAAGTAGTTGATGGACCTGAAAGCGACTAGCTGACCCAGAGGGCAGCCGCGAAGCCCCACTCTGGCAGGGGCAGCGCACCTGGGCCGGGAGGCTCAGGCTTGAAAGGCGGCGCAGTGTACCGATAAACGCGGCTATTGCTAATAGCCAATTTGCGCCATTAAACGCTGAATTCGCGACCTGCCGGCTGGGCGCGCAAATAGCGCTTGAGCGCATCCAGCGAATCGGGGCAGAACAGCTCGGTTTGTGCGGCCTGCAGAGCGACCGTCACCGGCATAAAACGCGCCTCCAGCACCTCCTCCGGTTGCAGCGTTAACGGCGCATCGGAGACGGCGGAAAACACCGCACACCAGAGCCGGTTACCGGGCTGGTCGAAGAAGAAATGCTCGTGCTCAGTCAGCGGCACACCGCCAATGCCCAGCTCTTCTTCCAGCTCGCGGGCGGCGGATTCGGCATAGCTTTCGCCCTGCTGCACCATGCCGCCAGCGGCCACATCCCAGTAGCCCGGGTAAAGCGCTTTGCTCAACGTGCGCCGGTGTACGCACAGCTCGCCGGCACTGTTGAACAACAGGATAAAAGTGCCCCGCCCGATCAACCCGCGCTCACGCAACTCGGCGCGCGGCAGGCCGCCGAGTTCCGTATCGGTTTCGTCAACCCAGGCTATTTGTTCGGCATCGGAGGCCGCGCGGTGCGCCGCCTCCTTTGGGGACATCGCCGTCATCAACCCTGGCTCAGCAGTTGGCGCAGGTCGATGATCGCGGCGTTGGCGCGGGAAATGTAGTTGGCCATCACCAGCGAGTGGTTGGCGAGAATGCCGTAGCCGCTGCCGTTCAGCACCATCGGGCTCCACAGCGGCTCCTGGCAGGCTTCCAGCTCACGAATGATCTGGCGCACGCTGACGGTGGCGTTCTTTTTCGCCAGCACGTCGGCAAAATCCACCTCGATGGCACGCAGGATATGCGACAGCGCCCAGGCCTGGCCGCGGGCTTCGTAGAACACGTTGTCGATCTGCATCCACGGTGTTTCGTATACCTCTTCGCGCACCGCCGGTACGTCGCCGGCAGTCACCGGTTGCTCGGGTTCTTTTACCACGCTGTTCAGGCGTACCTGGCCAACGCTGGCGGACAGGCGCTGCGACAGCGAGCCCAGGCGGGTCGCGGTATCGCCCAGCCAGTTATTGAGGTTGTCGGCGCGGGTGTAGAACTGCGCACTCGGCTGGTTCGGGTCGGCCAGACGGGCCAGGTAGCGATCCAGGGATTTGATCCCTTCGCGGTACTCGGCTTCGGATGCCGGCAAGGCCCAGCTTTTATTGTCGAAGTTGAAGCGCGGCTCGGCCTTGGCCAGGTCGGCGTCTTCGGTGGACTGGGTTTGCGAGCGGGCGAAGTCTTTACGCAGGGCACGCGACAGATCGCGCACCTGCACCAGCACGCCGTATTCGAAGCTGGGCATGTTATCCAGCCACAGGCCGGGCGGCGCCAGGTCGTTGGACAGGTAGCCGCCGGGCTTGTCGAGCAAGGTGGAGACGATTCGTTTCAGGGTTTCCACCGTGGTGTAGCCGCTGACCAGTTGGCGGTTGGCGGCCTGCGCGGCTTGCTGGGCGTTCTGCTGCACTTGAAACAGGCCGGGCTCCTGGCTCCACCACCAGCCGATCAGGCCGGCACCGATCAGGTAGATGGCCAACAAGGTGCCGAGCGCGCGGCTTACCCACAAGCCGCCGAAATAGCTGCGGGCACCGTCCACCGAGTTACCCACGCCGTCGCGCACCGAGCTGGCGCGATTCTTCCAATTCAACATGACCAGGTCCTTTCAATCGAAGTCAGCCGTTCGACCACAGTGCGGCGTGAGGGTGCCGCCTTATTGGCGTGATCGTTCTTTCCTGCCGGCACTATAAGGGAACCGCTTGCGGATGCGCAGCGCGACACCGCAAACTTACCGCCGGTTTCGTAACATGCTTGACACGATCGCGGCTTTTCCCGTCACGTCAAAATAATGTTATTTAACTGGCGTCAATTGATCGACGGTACTAGCCTGCACGCTATGCATAGGTAGCATAGCGCCACCATTCGAACCGCTTAAGCGGCAACCGCGTATTAAAGAAGACGTACGGCCATGTCCGAGCAAGAAGACCTCAGCAGCGACCGCCTCAAGCACCACTTCGCCCAGCGCGTGATTCACCAGGCGCGGCAAGTGCTGGAGGTGTGGCAACGGCTGCAGGAGCGTGAATGGAATGACGCTGAGCTGGCTGAGGCCAATTTGCGCCTGTTGCGCTATGCCGAACGTTTTGGCCAGGAAGAACACGCCCAGCTGGCCCGCAGCATCGGCCAATGCCTGGAAGCCAGCGGCGCCAACAAAGGCCGCCTCACTAGCGCGCTGATCACCGAACTCAACCAGTTGATGCAGCGCCTGTCGCGCACCGGCCTGCGCCATGGTGACCAGTACGAACAAACCTTTCTGCCGCCGCTGCGCAAACCCGTGTACCTGGGCTTGCAAGATGTCGAGCGTGCCGAGCGCCTGGCCCAGCAATTGGAATTCTTTGGCTTGAGCGCGCAGTCGTTCGCCACCGTCAATGCGTTCCGCGCCGCCATGCGCGAACGCCATCCGGCCGCCATCGTCATGGAAGTGGACTTCGCCGGGGCAGGCCAAGGCCTGGAGCTGGCCAACGAAATCCAGCACGACCTGGAGCAGAAGCTGCCGCTGCTGTTCTACAGCGAAGCGGAAACCGATACCCCCACGCGCCTGGCGGCAGTACGTGCCGGTGGCCAGGAGTTTTTTACCGGTAGCCTGGATGCCTCCACCCTGCTGGAGCGGATCGAGGTGCTGACCCATGTCAGCCAGTACGAGCCATTCCGCGTACTGATCATCGACGACTCGCGCGCCCAGGCCACCCACACCGAACGCGTACTGAACAGCGCCGGCATCATTACCCAGACGCTGACCGACCCGATCAAGACCATGAGCGTGCTGGCCGAATTCCAGCCCGACCTGATCATTCTCGATATGTATATGCCCGAGTGCAGTGGCACCGAGCTGGCCCAGGTGATTCGCCACAACGACCGCTATGTGAGCGTGCCGATCATCTACCTGTCGGCCGAAGACGACCTGGACAAGCAACTGGATGCCATGAGTGAAGGCGGTGACGACTTCCTTACCAAGCCGATCAAGCCACGCCACTTGATCGCCACGGTGCGTAACCGCGCCGAGCGGGCACGCAACCTGAAATCGCGGATGGTGCGCGACAGCATGCCACCCGCGCTGGCGGCGGTCGCCGGGAGCGAGCCGACGAGGTCGTGGACGGTTCTTGCGGTGTTCGTGGTCGCGCCCCGACCACGAACACCACAAGAACGGAGGGCCAGCGGGGTC
>JBCECW010000162.1:0-7611 GCA_039207785.1 Pseudomonas sp.
CCTTGCAGGTGGCTGGAGGCGTAGTTGCCGACGATGGCGTTGGACACCGAAGCAATACGCTCGTCCGGCACAAACACGTTTTTTACCGCCACCGAGGTGCTGCCGCTGCCGCGCAGGGCAATGGTGTCCCAGTCGTGCAGCAGGGTGACATCGCTCATGGGCAGCAGGGCCAGGCCCTGGTCCACCACCTCCCCCGCTTCGTTGACGATAGGGATGCCCAGCAAGTCCCACTGCGCGTGGTAAACGCCGCTGTTAAAGCCCCACAGCCCCTCTTCGATCAGGATGCCACCGGGCTGGCGTTTGACCTTGGCCACACGCGGGGACAACACACCGCTGGTGCGCACCTTGGCGCCGCTGGCGAAGATTGGGTCGCTGACCGACTGCGGGTACAGCGTGGCCAGCATCCAGTTGCAGATATTGATCAAGGCGCAAGCCCAGCCGGCCGAACCGTCGCCACGGCCGATTTCGCTGACCACGTCCATATAGGTACGCACGCTGGTTTGCAGGCCGCCGTGCTGGCGTGGAATCATCAAATCGAAGGCGCCGATGGCCTCCAGGTCGGCGACGGAACTGTCGGGCAAGCGCGCCAGTTCATCAACTTCACGGGTACGCGAACGCAGGGTTGGCACCAGGCCAGTGGCGCGGGCAATCAGGGCGCTGTGGTCAACGGCAGCGTCGATGGCCGCCGAGGTGAGGATAGAGTTCATGGCTTTTCCTGTTATTGAGATTATTGGATGAGCGTCTGACACAATAGTGACGAATCCGTCACGGTGACAATTTCGATACTAATAGAAATATATTTTTTTAGTAAAGATATAAATTCATCTAATCGCGTCCGCGCTCGGCCGCGAAAAGGCATAACCCCATGCACAGCACGCCTGAACCGAATCACCAAGAAGAAACAGCGCTGGACCACCGCAGCGTGACTGCCCGGCGCAAGCGTGATGCCATGCGCGCGCGCATTCTGGCGGCGACCATGGACCTGCTGGTGGACCCCACCAAGGTGTCGGTGACCATCGAGGATGTGGCCCAGGCGGCGCAGATTTCCCGAGGGGCGTTTTACAAGCACTTCGCCTCGCTTGAGGAAGCGCTCACGGCGATTGGCCAGGAAGCCACCGACGGCATGACCCTGCATATTTTGCCGGTGTACGACGTGCTCACCGAGCCGCTGCAACGCATCAGCACTGGCATGCGCCTGTTTTT
Source organism: Pseudomonas sp. (assembly GCA_039207785.1). Taxonomy (GTDB): domain Bacteria; phylum Pseudomonadota; class Gammaproteobacteria; order Pseudomonadales; family Pseudomonadaceae; genus Aquipseudomonas. Next base: position 1,204 of record JBCECW010000162.1, read on the forward strand.
ACGGCGCGCCCACACCGACCCACGCTGGGCGGCGTTTTTTCTGCGGGCGGATTTGGTGCAGAACCAGTCGATTCTGCTGCAGTACGTCTCGGCCGACCTGGACGCCGGCCAGCGCGCCGGTGTGCTGGATTTGCCGTCGATGCAGGCAGGCGTGGACACCTTGATTGGCGCCACGCTGGAAGGCGTACGCAGCCTTAACCAGCGCAATGTGGCGGACCCGGAGGGCTATATCGACGCGGTGATTTTGCTGGTGTTGCGCGGGTTTGGCGTGGGCACTGAGCAGGCCCGCGAAGCGGTGGCGTTTTCCAAGGCGTACCTGCACAGCACGCCTTAAATCAACGCCGGGTTAGCGCCGCTCTTTGGCCAAGAGTTCGTGGTTCAGCACATTCTGCGTAGTGGTTTCATAGTGCGCGGCCAATAGCGCGCAGGCGGTGTCGATATCTTTGGCCAATGCGGCATCCAGCAATTGCCGATGCTCGTGCGGTACATCGCGGTCGGCGCTGTCGACGTAGTGCATCGATAGCACGCGGTAACGGGCGGTCTGGTCGCGCAGCATATTGGAAAAACGCAGCAGCCAGGACGAACCGCAGTTGGACAACAGCGCCGCATGGAACGCCTCGTGGGCGTTTTCCCAGTCCGGGCGCAGCAGGCGGTCAGGGCCTTCTACCACCGGCAGGCGGTCCAGGCGGTGGTGGGCGGCAATTACCCGGCTTTCCCACTCCAGGTCGCCATTGGCGATAGACAGCGCCAAAGCCTTGCACTCGATATGCAGGCGCGCCTGGGTGATGTCCAGAATCTCTTCGGCGGAAATACGCCCGACGCTAAAGCCCTTCTGATCCGCGGTGGTGACAAAACCGGTGGCGGCCAACCGCGACAGCGCTTCACGCAGCGGAATCACCCCGGCGTCGTAGGAGTCGGCCAGCTCCTTCAAACGCAACCGGCTGCCGGGGGCCAGCTTGCCGTTGATGATGTCTTGGCGCACCCGCGCTTCCAACTGCGAGGCCATGGTGCGTTTGTCGGCGACTTCGAGGGAGTCGTTCAGGCGTTCCAAAGTGTTCATGCGTATTCCACGGGCTATCGCGTCTGGGCGGAATCATACACATCCGGTGTTTTATCGAAAATCTCTGAAAATATATATTTTCTGTTGACGTTATATTTTTTGAGGATTAGTTTTGCCCCATCGCCGCCACCGGGCTGCGCAACAAAAACATCAACAGCGGCGCCAGCGCCTGCTGGATTCACTACGAGGTCACTGCCATGCGTTACGTCTATTTCAATCACCAAGGTCGCGCTGTACTGGGCGTTCGCACCGCCGTTGGCGTGAAAGTACTGGGTGAGGAAACCCTGGAATCGCTGCTGGCCCGTGGCGTCGACCTGACCACCCATGGCGCCCAAGCCCAGGGCCCGGTGGTTGAAATTGGCGAGCAGGATTACCTGCCGCTGATGCGCAAACCGACCAAGATCATCTGCGTGGGCCTGAACTACGCCGACCACACCAAAGAGTCGCCCTACGCACAGCCGGACTACCCCACCCTGTTCCCGCGCTTTAACAGCAGCCTGACCGCGCACAACAAACCGCTGATTCGCCCACGCATTTCCGACACCCTCGACTACGAAGGCGAAATGGCCGTGGTGTTGAAAAGCGGTGGCCGCCATATCAGCAAGGAAAACGCGCTGGACCATGTAGCCGGTTACGCGCTGTTTAACGAAGGCTCGGTGCGCGAGTACCAGTTCAAGTCGCCGCAATGGACCGTGGGCAAGAACTTCGATGACACCGGCGCCTTTGGCCCCGACCTGGTCACCGCCGATGAACTGCCAGCGGGCGGTAAAGGCCTGCTGCTGCAGACCAAGGTCAACGGCAAGGTGGTGCAAGCGGCCAATACCACCGACATGCTGTTTGATGTCGCCACCATCATTTCCACCCTGAGCCAGGCGGTCACCCTGGAAGCCGGCGATGTAATCGTCAGCGGCACCCCGGCGGGTGTAGGTTTTGGTATGGACCCCAAGGTGTATTTGAAGGCCGGCGATGTGGTCGAGGTGTCGATCGAAGGCATTGGCTCGCTGGTCAACCCGATTGTCGACGAAGCCTGACCCACACTGCCCATAAGGCAAAAGCGAGGCCCCCTGCTCCGGGGGCTTCGACTACAACAAGAATGAAGGAGGCGATCATGAGTGCCGTGCATTCCATTGATCATTACGCGTTGAACGTGCCCTCGCTGGCCCAGGCGCGGCAGTTTTTCGCAAGCTTTGGCCTTGAGGTTCAAGACCACGGCGAGCAATTGCACCTCTTGGCCGCCGATGGCCATGTATGGACCCGGGTGCTGCCAGCGGCGAGCAAGTCACTGGCCTATATCAGCTTCCACTGCTTTGAAAGCGACTTCGCCACCCTGCGCCAGCAGGTGGAAAACAGCGGCATGCGCTTTGTCGACGGTGACGGCCAGGGCTTCTGGTTTCACGACCCCGACGGCAACCTGGTGCAAGTGAAAGTGGGCGCCAAGCATATGCCCGACACCCGCGCCGTAGCACCGAGCAAAGCCCGCCAGGTACGCGGCACCGGCACCCGCGCCGATGTGGCCCAGGTGCGCCCGCGGCGCCTGTCCCATGTGCTGCTGTTTACCCCGGACGTGACCCGCGCCGTGGCCTTCTACGAGCAGGCGCTGGGGCTAAAACTCTCCGACCACTCGGCCGACATCATTGCCTTCACCCATGCGCCCCACGGCTGCGATCACCATCTGGTGGCCTTCTGCAAAAGCAGTGCAAAAGGCTTTCACCATGCGGCCTGGGAAGTGGACGACATCGACAGCGTCGGCAACGGCGCCGCGCAAATGGCCGACGCCGGCCATGTAGAAGGTTGGGGCACCGGGCGCCATTGCCTGGGCTCGAACTACTTCCACTACGTGCGCGACCCCTGGGGTTCGTTCTGCGAGTACTCGGCGCATATGGACTATATCGACGCCGGCAGCCAATGGCCGGCCGGTGATTTTCCGCCGGAAAACTCCCTGTACCTGTGGGGCCCGGCCGTGCCCGATTACTTTATTTTCAACACCGAAGCGCCGCCAGCGTAACGCTCGCTCGCACCGATCCTGCCCCGCTCCGGCGGCTGTATCCGCAGCCGCAACGGGCTCGGCTGGCCTATAGAAAGACGAGGTCTGTGATGAACAACAATAAAATGCTCGATGTCGCGATTGTCGGTTACGGCCCGGTTGGCCAAACCCTGGCCATTCTGCTTGGCCGCATGGGCTATAGCGTGGCCGTGTACGAGCGCTGGCAAAGCCTTTACCCGCTGCCGCGTGCGGTGTTCCACGACCATGAGATCCGCCGGGTTTTCCGTCTGATGGGCCTGGGCAGCGAGCTGGATGAAATCTCCCAGCCCTCGGCCTGCTACCAGTGGTTTAACGCCGACTGGAAAGTGCTGGTGGAAATCGATTGGTCGGCCGAATCCATCAGCGACGGCCCGTTTGGCTACCTGTTCAACCAGCCCTCGCTGGAAGCCATTCTGGATGCCAAGGCCAAGTCCATCGCCACGGTGGATGTGCACCAGGGTTTTGAAGTGCTGGGCATTTCGCAAAATGCCGACCACGCCGAACTGCGCCTGCGCCGCACCGCCCTCGATGGCCAGCCGGCCGGCGACGAACAGTTGGTGCGGGCGCGCTATGTGATTGGTGCCGACGGCGCCAACAGCATTATTCGCCGCGAGCTGGGCATTGAATGGCACGACCTGGGCTTTGAAGAAGACTGGCTGGTGGTCGACCTGCAACCCAAGCCCGGCGTCGAGCTGGATGTGCCGGATATCGGCCAGTGGTGCAACCCGGCCCGCCCCACCACCATGGTGCCCGGCGGCCCCGGTTACCGGCGCTGGGAGTTTATGCGCCTGCCGCATGAAACCCTGGAAGACCTGCAAAGCACCGACAAGGTCTGGGAGCTGCTGGCTCCCTGGGTCAACCCCAGCACCGCCACCCTGGTGCGCCATGCGGTGTACCAATTCCGCTCGCGCATCGCCGAAACCTGGCACCGTGGCCGCCTGCTGATTGCCGGTGACGCTGCGCACCTGATGCCGCCGTTTATGGGCCAAGGTATGTGCTCGGGCATTCGCGATGCCTGGAACCTGTCGTGGCGCCTGGACCTGATCCTCAAAGGCACCTGCCCGGCCAGCGTGCTGGAAGGCTATACCCCGGAGCGCAAGCCGCAGATTCGCGCGGTGATCGACGCCTCGGTGGAAATGGGCAAGGTGGTGTGCGTGGCCGACCCGGTGGCCGCCGCCGAACGCGACGCGGCGTTTTTGTCCGGCAACGTACCGCCGCTGCCGCCCTTCCCCGGCCTGGTCGACGGCCTGATCTACAAAACCCGCAGCGGCTTGCCAGCAGGCCCGGCCGGCAGCCTGAGCGTGCACGGCAACATCGAAGTGGACCAGCGCGTACTGCGCTACGACGAAGCCTTTGGCCGTGGTTTCCAGCTGATCAGTATTGGCGACGACCCTCTGCAGGAATTGAGCAGCGAACAGCGCGCCTTCCTTGATCGGCTGGGCGTACGCAGCGTGCGCTTGTCGCTGGATGGCGCGCCGGACACCTGCCGCGACGTGTCCGGCAAATACCACGAGTTCTTCCGCACGGAAGGCCTGCAGGCCGTATTGGTACGGCCGGACTTTTACATCTTCGGCGGCGTCAGCCACCTGAGCGAACTGCCCGAACTGGTCACTGCCCTGCGCAATGGCCTGGGCCTCGGGCAAAGCGGTAGCGGCGGCACTTCGGCTGCCGTGCATGCCATGGCGGGGGGGCTGTAAGTAGCCGTCACGAGCGAGCAGCAGTAACGGCAAGGGGAATACCCCTTGCCACTCGATAACAACAACAAAAGAAGAGAACAACCATGCACAACATCAAGGTGAAAACGCTTGGTGCGGTTTTGGCCGCCCTGGCGATTGTCGATGCCCACGCCGCAGACGCTCCGGCAAACGGTGGCGTAGTCCCCGGCGAAGGCGCGCTATTCAAAAGCGTGTTCGGCGACAGCCTGGAGCGCGACTACGGCATCACCGTGTCGGGCCTGATCGATATCGGCTACTCGCGCAACAACCGCTCCACCAGCGACGAGCGCGAAGACGGCACCAGCAATTTGCCCATCACCGGTATGTCCGATGAGGGGCTGGAATTTGGCAGCTTCCACGTGTTTATCGACAAGCCGCTAAAAGCGCCATTTGTACCGCGTATTACCCCCCTGCCCGGCCCCAAGCCTGAAGAAGCCGATATCGGTTTTACCTTCGAAACCAACTACGGCCGCAACGCCCAGTTTGCCCGCACCTTCGGCTGGGATATGGGCTGGGACCGGAACGAACAAGACGCCGGCAAAGCCGCCCGCGACAAAAAACGCTTTCTCGCCATCCCCAATATCGCCGCCACCGCCTACGTGCCCTGGGGCACCGGCATTACCGTGATGACCGGCATTTTCGGCCCGGCCATGGGCTATGAAATCCCGCCCAATATCCGCGCCGCCCGTAACCCCTTTGCCAGCAAAACCTACGCCTTCGTCTCCAGCCCCGGAACGGTGGCTGGCGCCTTGTTTGGCAGCCGTTTGCTGAATGACGACAGCGGCATCCTGGGCGTGGAACTCGGCCCGGTACGCGGCTGGGATAACGTGCGCGACAACAACGACAGCACCTCGGTGATGGGCGCCATCCGCTGGCGCAGCCCGGATATGAGCACCTGGGTGGATTACGAATTTATCGCCGGCAACGAACAGAACGACAGCACCAGCGATGTGCAGGCGCCGATGAACCGGCTGATCTCGCCGCACAACCAGTTCAAGCAGCATCACGATATCAACGGCTGGCACCAGTTCAATGACAAATGGTCCATCGGCGCCGAAGTGCTCTATGGCCGCCAGGACGGCGACGGCAAAGCCAGCACCATCGACGTGGTCACCGGCCCCGGTTTCGACGGCGCCCGCTGGTGGGGCATCAACTCCACCGTCACCTACGCCATTCGCCCCGACCTGAGTTTTTCCGTACGCGGCGAGCACTTCAGCGACCCCGACGGCTTTGTGCAATTCCCCACCACCTTCGGCGCACGCGGCGACTACAACGCCCTCACCGCCGGCGTGCGCTACGACCTCAATGGCCACGTCAGCATCCGCCCGGAGCTGCGTTACGACTGGTTCGACGCCCGCGACCACGACCGCCCCTACGGCAACGGCCGCGACAGCGACCGCCTGAGCGCGATGATCGAAACCCTCTTCTACTTCTGACCGGAGCCTGGCCATGTCTACTGCTAAACACTGGAATGCCCGCTACGAATACGCCGCCGTCGCCATGCTGGCCCTGGGCTTCGGCCTGGTGGGGCTGGACCGCTTTATCATCCTGCCGCTGTTCCCGGTGATGATGAAAGACCTCAACCTCAACTACCAGGACCTGGGCAATAT
>JBCECW010000163.1:0-4789 GCA_039207785.1 Pseudomonas sp.
GGCATCACCACGCAGCGCGGTGTTTTTCAGGCGTTTGCGCATGGTGCCGTCCATGCCCACGATCGGCAGCGAGCTGATAAATTCGGCGGCATAGGGGCCTTTCCAGGCCGTCTGCAGAATGGCCGCCATCTCCCGCGCACTGACCCGTTCAGCCCGCGACAGGCCCGAGCCGTTTTCCATCACCAGGTGGGTGGCGGTAATGCCTTTTTTCGCCAGCCATTGGCGAATCACCCGTTGTGCCGCCTTGGCATCGTCACCGTCGGCATTGTTGCGGAATTCCGCACCCAGGCTCAGGAACAGCTGCCGGGCCATGGTGTTGTTACTGTATTTGTTGATGTCGCGGATGATCTCCGCCAGGTCCGGCGAAAACGCGCGGGCCAGCAGGGTGGCGCTCTTGGGCACCACATCGACGCGGTCTTTGCCCATGATGCTGCCGCCCAGCTCTTGCCAGATGGCGCGCACGGCGCCGGCGGCATAGCCGGCGTGGTCGAGCAGCGACAGGTAGGACTGGGTGTTGCAGCCTTCATTCAACTGACCGGTCACCACCAGGGTGGTGCCGTCGAACTCAGTCACCGGGTTGAAGCGCACATCGCCTACGCACTTGCCTTTGCCCAGGTACTTGATCCGGTTGTCGATGCGCACATTGGTCAGCGGCGGTTCCATCATCACGCTGACCTTGCCGCTGTCGGCGCGGGTAATCATGCGCACGGCCTTGAGGTTGATCAGCAGCGAGTCGGGGGTTACCAGGAACGGCTTGTTGTCATCCTTGCCGTCGTCGTCGAACACCGGCAGTTGTGGCTGGTTGAAGAAGGTGCGATCCAGCACCAGGTCGCCGGTAACCTTCTGCACGCCGTTGGCACGCAGGTCGCGCATCAGCAACCAGAGTTTTTCCATATTCAGCTTGGGATCGCCGCCACCCTTGAGGTAGAGGTTGCCGTTGAGCACGCCGTCTTTCAGCGGGCCATCGGCGTAGAACTCGGTTTTCCACTGGTGGGTGGGGCCGAGCAGTTCCAGGGCGGCATAGGTGGTGATCAGCTTCATGGTCGAGGCCGGGTTCACCGAGACATCGGCATTGATAATGGTCGGCGTGCCGCTACCGGTCATGGGCAGGGTAACCACCGAAAGCGAGTCATTGCCGATCTTGCCGGCTTTCAGGGCTTTCTGGACGGAGGCGGGCAGGGTGGTGTTCAGGGGGGCGGACAGTGCCGGCAGCGCGGCGGGTAACAAAAGGCTGGCGATAACGAGGTGGCGAAGCGATTTGATCATTGGCAAAAACCCTTCAAGGCGAGGGCCAAAAAAGAAAAGATGGCGTAATGAAGAAAGCGCGTTGGGGCACAGGTTCCCGAAAGCGCCGAGAAAGTGCCGGCATTATGCCCGAAGCGTTCTACAGTTGGCGGGGTAGCCACGGTTTTTTGTCCGCGGTTTACCGGGCGCCCGGCAGACAGTCGGGCACGGCGCGGCCTTTGCTGGTAAAGTGCCGCGCGTTATCACTCTTGAGGATTGTTCCATGGCTACTAACCGTTCCCGCCGCCTGCGCAAAAAACTCTGCGTGGATGAATTCCAGGAGCTCGGTTTCGAGCTGAACCTGAACCTCAAGGCGGACCTGAGCGAGGCGGACATCGACGCGTTCCTCGACGCATTCCTGCGTGAAGCCATGAAAGACAAAGGCCTGGGCTATGTGGGCGGCGAAGACTACGGCCTGGTGTGCCTGGCCAAGCGTGGTTCGGTCAGCGAAGAACAGCGTGCCGCTGTTGAAGCCTGGCTGAAAGCGCGCAGTGAAGTCACCGACTACACCGCCAGCCCGCTGATCGACGTCTGGTACCCAGAGAACGAGATCAACGCCGAGCACGCATAAGCCTTCGGGTTTTGCGTAAAACAAAGGGGCCTCAGGGCCCCTTTGTTGTTGGTGCGCAGAGCGCACCCTACGGCGATCGGGCTCTCGTAGGGTGCGCTCCGCGCACCGGGGCGTTACGCAATCCTGGCCAACAACGCCTCCACATCCACCGCATCAATCTGCTCGGCCTGTAGAAAACGTTCGGCGTATTGCAGATGCAGCCCGCTGCGCACAAACAGGGCGAACAGGGCCTTGTCGATATGCGCGCCGTGGCACATGCCGACCATGATGCCGAGCGCCTGCGACAGGGTCTTGCCGCGTTTGTACGGGCGGTCCACGGCGGTCAGCGCTTCGAAGATATCGGCAATCGCCATCATCCGTGCCGGCAGGCTCATCTCGTCGCGTTTCAGGCGTTTGGGGTAGCCGCTGCCATCCATTTTCTCGTGGTGCCCGCCGGCGATCTCGGCGACGTTGGCCAGGTGCGCCGGGAAGGGCAGGTGGTTAAGCATCAGGATGGTTTGCACGATGTGGTTATTGATGATGTAGCGCTCTTCGCCCGTCAGCGTGCCGCGCGCTACACCGAGGTTGTACAGCTCGCCACGGTTGAACTTGTACTCGGGCTCGTCGAGTTTGAAGCCCCAGGGGTTGTCTGCGGGCATCCGGTCTTTTTCACTGCGCTCGAACAGGTGCTCGGGCTTGTCGGCCAGCAGCAGTTCGCTGACCGGCAAGGCCGGCGCCGGGCTGCGGCTTTGCCGTTGGTTTTCTTCCCAGGACACGCCCAGGCGGTCGTCCAGGGTGCGCGTCCAGGTGCGCAAGCCGATCTGCGCCAGGCGCTCGATATCGGCATCGGCCATGGCTTCGCCGCCCAGGTTGCTGCGCGCGACAAAGGCAAATTCGTCATCCAGCGCCGCCAGCAGTTCGTCGCGCAGGGCCGCCAGCTGCGCCTCGTCACCGCCACCGGCCAGCGCTTGCCAGTAGCTGATCCAGGCGTCGCGCTTAAGCACCTCGAAGCGCATGCGCACTTCGTGGATGCGGTCGTAGAGGGTTTCCAGCTTGGTGGCCTTGTCCACTACATACTCGGGCGTGGTCACCTTGCCGCAGTCGTGCAGCCAAGCGGCGATATGCAGCTCCTCCCACTCGTCGTCCGTGGGCTGGTAGTGGGCAAAGGCCGGGTCGTCGCTGTCGGCGGCGGCGTGGGCAAGCATCAGGGTCAGCTCCGGCACGCGCTGGCAGTGGCCGCCGGTGTAGGGGCTCTTGGCGTCGATGGCGCCGGCGATCAGCTGGATAAAGGCATTGAGCAGCTTTTTCTGACTTTCCAGCAGGCGCTGGCTTTCGATACACAGCGCCGCCACCCCCGATACCGCTTCCACAAAGGCAATCCGTTCGGGGCGCAGCATGGCTTCGTCTTCGGGGTGGCCGCTATCGCGTTGCAACAACACCAGCACGCCGAGGGTCTGGCCCTGGCGGTTATGCAGGCCGGTCGCGGCCAGGTGCACCCGTGGGCTATCGAGGCTATGGAAGATCGGTTGCAACGCGCCGGCCTGATCGAAGCCCAGGCTGGTGGTGGCACTGGCGCCACCGTGGGCCGGGCCGTCGAGCCAGCGCGGCATATCGTCGGCGTCCTTGGCAAAGCACGGCAGGTCGAACTCGCGTACGTCGCGGCTGTGCTTGTCGAGAATCAGGCCCTTGGGTTCCAGGCTGCCGCTGTCGGCGTCGATCAGGTAAATCAGCCCGCCCTGGGCGCCGCTGATATCCACCGTTTCTTGCAGCACCCGGGCCAGCAAGGTTTCGAAGCGGGTTTCGGCCGACAGGCTGGCGGCAATATTCAGAAAGCTGGAGATGGTTTCCTTCATCCGCCCCATGGAGGTGGCCAGTTGGTCGATTTCCAGAATCGGCGAATGGCCGCTGACCGGGTGGCTGAAGTCAAAGCGGCGGATGGCTTCGGCTTCGGCCACCAGGCTGCGCAAGGGGCGGACGATAATGCGCGAGGTCATCCAACCCAGTGGCAGGCAGACCAGCAGGATCGCCAGGGTGACCAGCGCGCCTTGCCAGCGAATCCGGTAGGCGTCGGCCAGCAGCTCGTCTTCCGGCACTACCAGGGCCAGCTCCAGCCCCTGTGGCCCGCCCTCGATCAGGTGATTGCGCGAAACCACCCATTTGCGCTGGTCCAGTTCGAGGTTGCCGGTGGCGCCGTCCAGTGGATGGTCGAGCAGGGCGGCCAGCACCGGGTTCAGGTCGCGCACCTTGGCCAGCTGCGCCTTTTCCGCCTGCACGATAACGCGGCTGCTATCGGGATAGGCCACGGCATTGCCGTTGCTGTCGTACAGCACCACCTCGGTGGACGGGGTGATCTTGTGCTTGGCCAGGGTGGCGGACAGATCGTCCAGCGTCAGGTCGGCGCCAATCACCGCGTGTTCGCCACTGGCGCGGGCCAGGGTGGTGCCGACATTGCCGGTGGAGAAAAACACATAGGGCGCGGTGGTGATCTGTTCCTCGCGGTTATTGGCGCTGGCAAACCAGCTGCGGTTACGCGGGTCGTATTTTTCCTTGAGGTTCTGCCGGCGGCTGATCAGGTTCATGTCGGCGTCGTAGTAGGCCGACTCCGATTGCACCGACTCGGTCATGGCCGACTCGCCCATGCGGTCGATGGTCCACACCTGGTAGGCGGCATTTTTCGGCGCATCGAATTTGTCTTTCAGCGCCTGGGTGCGCAGCGGCCGCACCATAAAGAAGTCGCCATCTTCATAGCCCAGGTACAGCGAGGCGAGCTTGGGGTTGTCTTTCAGTGCCTGCACAAACGAGGGCAGCAGGGCCATGCGCTCATAGTGGTCGGCGGCCTGGTTGCGTTCCTGCAGGGCCAGCAGGCTGAGCAGGTGGCGGATGGGCTAGTAGGTGTTGATCAGGTCGTGCTGCACATCCTCCTGGATGCGGCTGAACAGTTCGTTGCTGCTGGAG
>JBCECW010000163.1:4799-6324 GCA_039207785.1 Pseudomonas sp.
GTAGATGACCTGGGTGGTTTGCCGGTAGTTGAACAGGCCCAGGACCACGCCGGTAATCAGCAGCAAAAAGGTGAAGAGCACGCTGATATGCACGTGCAGCGAATAGCGGCGTTCGACACGACGAGACGAGGTCATTGCGCATCACTCCTTGAACAGCGCAGTGGTTTTTACACGGACGTCGGCGGCACCGGTATCGCTGCGCTCAACCCCGTGCCGAAGCAAGAGCCAAGCATAGTGAACACTTGTGCGTTCTGCCGCCCGTTTTGCGGGCTTTTGTCACTCTTCTACAACGCTTTTTTCCGCCGCCGCAGCGGGGCGCACTTTTCCCGGAAAATGTTGGTTTACGTAGTGCCGTACGCCATGCATCAACAAGGCCACGGCCAGGGTGATACCCACCCCGATCAAGGTGTTGAGCACCCGCACCTGGCCCAGGTGCCAGTCGTGGGAAAGGCTTTCGGCCAACAGCAGAAAACACAGGGTGGTTTGCAGCACGAACAAGCCATAGTGGTTGGCCTGGAAGGCGCGGCTCATGGCAATCAGCGGCAGCATCACGGCCACCATTACCGGCGGGCTTTGCAGGCTATGGCCAAAGTAGATCAGCAGCGAGGCGGCGCAAAAACTGGCCAGGCTGGCTTGCAGGGCGCGCACCAGGCTGCCCTGGAATTCCAGCTGCAAGGTGGCCAGCACGGCGATGGTCAGCCAGTAGCCGCGCGGCAGATGGGCCAATTCCACGGTCAGGCCCGCCAGGGAAAACGCCAGCGTGCAGTTGGCGGCGTGCAGCAGCCATTGCCGGCGTGGCTGGCGTTGGGCATGGCGGCGCAGCACCTTGAGGATGCCCAGCAGGCGCGGCATCCGTGGCCACATACGCAAGCCATGGACGCCGCGCAGGGCAAAGGCCAGCAAGGTCACCCACAGGCCGCCGAGGATAAACAGCATCGCCACGGCATAGGGGTTGGTCAGGTTGCCGGCGCCGTGCTGGCCTTGGCCCAGGCACAGGCAGATCGCCAGGCCGATGCCGAGCTTGCCGGCTTCGGCGCCAAAGCGCTGCAGCCAGGCCAGCAGGAAACCGAATACGGCGAACAGGCTCAGGCTGATCCACGGATGGTCGGCAGCCCAGAAACCCAGGCCGGCGCTCCAGGCGCCGAGGCCGATCAGCAGCAACATGCGCAGCATGCCGAAGCGGTGCAGCGGGTTGGCTTTGGCCGCCTGGAAGGCGCCCACCGCCGCCCAGAGAAACCCCGGGTGGCCGCTGAACAGGCCGAGGATCAGCGGCAAGGCACAGCCCAGCATGGCGACCATGGCGGGTCCCCAGGCCGGCGGCCCGGATTGCCAACTGAATACTTGCTGCAAAAACTTGCCCATAAGCCTCTCGGGTTTCGTGCGGTTTTTTCTCTGTTATACGGGGCTGGAGCGCCCGGTCATTTCCGCCGCCATTTCGGTGGCGTAGCTGTCGGTCATGCCGGCGATAAAGTCGATCATGCGCAGGAACGAGCGGTGCAAGGTCCAGTCTGCCTTGGGGGCATTG
>JBCECW010000163.1:6334-7601 GCA_039207785.1 Pseudomonas sp.
TGTGGCCGAGCAGGTCGAGGATGCGTTGGTTCTTGAACGACAGGCCGTTGCCCGAATGCAGTTCGAGGGCGGCACCGCAGAAATTGTTCAGCAGAATTTCCAGGGTGGTGTAGGCACCGATCTCATGCAGGGTTTTGCGTTTGTCCTGGAAGATTTTCTCCCGCGCCATGCTCTTGGCCCCCAGCACGCAGGCCTTGGCCGAGCCATGCATATGCTCCACCAGATCGCCCTTCAACGTGCCGGCCAGCAAGGCGTCCTGCTGCTCGACAAAGGCGTAGGCGGCAGCGTTGGTCAGGTGCTCGATAGCCTTGCCACGCAAGATCGCCAGCTTGCGCCGCTGCGAGTCGTGGGGGCCGAGCAGGCGGTAGGTTTCCGGCAGGTCGTCACCCACCAGGCCCAGCAGCACTGCCTCGACTTCCGGGTAGTTGAGCAGCTCCATTTCCAGGCCGTCTTCCAGGTCGATCAGGCCGTAGCAAATATCGTCCGCGGCCTCCATCAGATACACCAGGGGATGACGGGCCCAACGCTCGTTGTCGAGCTGCGACAGGCCGAGCTTGGCGGCGATCTGCTCCAGCAGCGGCAACTCACTGCGGTAGCAGCCGAACTTGTGCTTTTTATAGCCCAGCGCTTCGGCGTGCTGGGACGTCCAGGGGTATTTCAGGTAGGTGCCGAGGGTGGCGTAGGTCAGGCGCGTGCCACCGTCGAACTGGTGGTACTCCAGCTGGGTGAGCACGCGAAAGCCCTGGGCGTTGCCCTCGAAATGCAGAAAGTCCTGGCGCTCGGTCTCGCTCATGCCGTCCAGCCAGCCGCGCCCGGCGGCCTGCTGAAACCAGTGGCGAATGGCGTCTTCGCCGGAGTGGCCGTAGGGCGGGTTGCCAATGTCATGGGCCAGGCAGGCGGACTGCACGATCATGCCCAGGTCGTTGGGCTCGCACCAATCGGGCAGGGCGTCGCGCAGCATCTCGCCCACGCGCATGCCCAGGGAGCGGCCAACGCAGCTGACCTCCAGGGAATGGGTAAGGCGGGTATGGATATGGTCGTTGCTGGAGACCGGGTGCACCTGGGTTTTGCGTCCCAGCCGGCGGAAGGCGCCGGAGAAGATGATGCGGTCGTGGTCTTTGTGGAAAGGGCTACGGCCCAGTTCTTCCGGGCTGTGTACTGGCTTTCCGAGGCGTTCGCGGTTGAGCAGGGTCTGCCAATCCAAGGCGGGGTCTCTCCGAAGAAAACGTGAAGCGCCCAGCTTCCGGGTTCCCGGCCATGGCTGCAA
>JBCECW010000164.1:0-2685 GCA_039207785.1 Pseudomonas sp.
TCGGTGCATTGCCGCCGGCGGCAAACCGTCGCCGCACTCCTGCAAAGGGCTTCTTCGGAAGCCCTTTGTTGTTTGTAAAATTTGTTATTTATCAATGGTGTACGGAATTTTTTCGAGTTTGGCACGATGCCTGCTTTAGAGCTTGCATAGAGCCGCAGGCCGCCAGTGTTTGGCAGGGCCCAATCTCGGAGAAGACCATGGATAAAATGCTGTACGTCGCCATGACAGGGGCGAGCCAGAACACGATGGCTCAGCGCGCCCATGCCAACAATTTGGCGAACATCTCCACCAACGGTTTTCGCCGTGACTTTGAGCAAGCCCGTTCCATGCAGGTATTCGGCGACAGCTTTCCGTCGCGCGTCTATGCCATGAGCGAGCGCCCCGGCACCGACTTTACCCCCGGCACCTTGCAAGACACCGGCAACCCCATGGACGTGGCCATCGCCGGTCAGGGCTGGATTGCCGTGCAAGGCCTGGATGGCAAAGAAGCCTATGTGCGCACCGCCAGCCTGAAGATCGACGCCCTCGGCCAGCTGCGCACCGGCACAGGTTTGCCGGTTTTGGGCAATGGCGGGCCGATTGCCGTGCCGCCCGAGCAGAAAGTGGAAATCGGCCAGGACGGCACCATCAGTATTCGTGCCCTTGGCGAGGCGCCTAACGTGCTTGCCGAGGTCGACCGTATCAAGCTGGTCAACCCCGATCTCAAGCAGATGGAGAAGGGCCTGGACGGCATGATCCATTACAAGGGCGGCACGCCGCCGCTGGCCGATACCAACGTCAAGCTGGAGTCGGGCTTTGTAGAAACCAGCAACGTCAACGCGGTGGAGGAGATGACCTCGATCCTCTCCCTGTCCCGCCAGTTCGAACTGCAAGTGAAGATGATGCGAACGGCTGAAGACGACGCCACCTCGCTGGCTCGTGTTTTGCAGCTTAGCTAATTAATTCAGTACGAGGCGCCTTGATACCGGCGCCCGAGGAGAACGCTCATGCTTCCGGCTCTGTGGGTCAGTAAAACCGGTTTGTCCGCCCAGGACATGAACCTGACCACCATTTCCAACAACCTGGCCAACGTCTCGACCACCGGCTTCAAACGCGACCGCGCCGAGTTCCAGGACCTGCTCTACCAGATCCGCCGCCAGCCTGGCGCGCAGAGCACCCAGGACAGCCAACTGCCCTCCGGCCTGCAACTGGGTACCGGTGTGCGCATTGCCGGCACGCAGAAAATGTTCACCATCGGCAGCCTGCAAACCACCGAGCAGCCGCTGGACATGGCGGTCAACGGCCGTGGTTTCTTCCAGGTCCTGCAGCCCGACGGCACCATCGCCTACACCCGTGACGGTAGCTTCCACCTGAACTCCGACGGCCAGTTGGTTACCTCCAACGGCTTTCCGCTGGAGCCGGCCATTGTCATCCCGGCCGAAACCCGCACCTTCACCGTTGGTGAAGACGGTACCGCCTCGGTGACCACCGCCGGCAACTCCACGCCGCAGATCGTCGGCAATATCCAGACCGCCGACTTCATCAACCCGGGCGGCCTGGAAGCCATCGGTAAAAACCTGTTCCTGGAAACCGCTTCCAGCGGGGCGCCGCAAGTCGGTACGCCGGGCCTGACCGGCCTGGGCACCATCGAGCAGAACACCCTGGAAAACTCCAACGTCAGCGTGGTGGAAGAGATGGTGAACATGATCACCACCCAGCGCGCCTACGAAATGAACTCCAAGGTGATTTCCACCGCCGACCAGATGCTGTCGTTTATCACCCAGAACCTTTGATGACTGGCTGGGTTTAGCCATCGCCCGTTTGGCCCGCCATAAGGAGCTGGTAGGCATTCGGTGGCCCGACTCGGTTTTTGCACTGCGCTTTTGCGAAAGACTATGTGAGGTACGCGTTATGAAACGGCTTGTTGTTCTTCCCCTGCTTGGCCTCGTTGCTCTAAGCGGCTGCGTCGCGCCTACACCCAAGCCGAACGACCCGTACTACGCCCCTGTGTTGCCGCGTACCCCCTTGCCGGCGGCGCAGAACAACGGCTCGATCTACCAGACCGGTTTTGAAAACAACCTGTATGGCGACCGCAAGGCCTACCGCGTGGGTGACATCATCACCATCACCCTTAACGAGCGCACCTCGGCGAGCAAGGCGGCCAACTCCGATATCGCCAAGAACAGCAACACCAGCATCGGCCTGACCTCGCTGTTTGGCGGCAGTGTCTCGGTGGATAACCCCAGCATCGGCGCCAACCCGCTGAACGCCCAGGAGCTGAGCCTGGATGCCGGTTATGCCGGCTCGCGCAAAGCCACTGGTAAAAGCACCGCGGCGCAGAGCAACAGCCTGACCGGTTCGGTCACCGTGACCATCGCCGAAGTGCTGCCCAACGGCATCCTCGCGGTGCGTGGCGAGAAGTGGATGACCCTCAATACCGGCGACGAGTTGGTACGCATTGCCGGCCTGGTGCGCGCCGATGACATCGCCACCGATAACACCGTGTCGTCCGCCCGGGTGGCCGATGCACGCATTACCTATTCGGGAACCGGGGCCTTTGCCGATGCCAACCAGCCTGGCTGGTTCGACCGTTTCTTCAGCAGCCCGCTGTTCCCTTTCTGAGTGCCGGTCATGATCAAACGACTGCTTACCGCCTGCTGTCTCCTGCTCGCCGCCTCGGCGGTGCAGGCTGAGCGGCTCAAAGAC
>JBCECW010000164.1:2695-3578 GCA_039207785.1 Pseudomonas sp.
ACGGATTTCGCCGGATCGGAACGCTACACGCTGCGGATCAAGGACCTGGTGACCATCCAGGGCGTGCGCGCCAACCAGCTGATTGGCTACGGCCTGGTCGTGGGCCTGAACGGCAGCGGCGACCAGACTACGCAAACGCCGTTTACCGTGCAGACCTTCAACAACATGCTGGCGCAGTTCGGTATCAAGGTGCCTGCCGGCGGCAACGTGCAGCTGAAGAACGTGGCAGCGGTGTCGATCCATGCCGACCTGCCGGCGTTTGCCAAACCGGGCCAGACCATCGACGTCACCATCTCGTCCATCGGTAACGCCAAGAGCCTGCGCGGCGGCAGCCTGCTGATGACACCGCTCAAAGGTATCGACGGCAACGTCTACGCCATCGCCCAGGGCAACCTGGTGGTGGGCGGCTTTGACGCCGAAGGCGGCGACGGCTCGAAGATCACCGTCAACGTGCCCTCTGCCGGGCGTATTCCCAGCGGCGCCACTGTTGAGCGGCCTGTGCCAAGCGGCTTTGATCAGGGCAATACCCTGACCCTGAACCTCAACCGCCCGGACTTCACTACCGCCAAGCATATGGTCGACCAGATCAACGAACTGCTCGGCCCAGGCGTGGCCCAGGCCATCGACGGCGGCTCGATCCGCGTCAGCGCACCGCTGGACCCCAACCAGCGCGTGGACTATCTGTCGATTCTGGAAAACCTGGAAGTGGATGCTGGCCAGGCCGTGGCCAAGGTCATTATCAACTCGCGTACCGGCACCATCGTGATCGGCCAGAACGTCGAGGTGCAGCCGGCCGCCGTTACCCACGGCAGCTTGACCGTCAGCATCACCGAAGACCCCATCGTCAGTCAGCCGGGCGCCTTGTCCAACGGCCAGACTGCCG
>JBCECW010000164.1:3588-7599 GCA_039207785.1 Pseudomonas sp.
GTGCCGCGCTCGAAAGTGGACGCGGCGCAAGAAACCAAACCGATGTTCAAGTTCGGCCCGGGTACCACGCTGGATGAAATTGTCCGCGCGGTTAACCAGGTCGGCGCATCGCCTTCCGACCTGATGGCCATCCTTGAAGCGCTGAAACAAGCCGGCGCGCTTCAGGCTGACTTGATCGTAATTTAAGGAGGAGCCATGGACGCGAAACTGACATCCGGGCTGGGCTCCAAGCTCGACAGCGGCGCTTATAGCGACCTCAATCGCCTGGCCAATCTCAAGGTCGGCCAGGACCGCGACAGCGAAGGCAATATCAAGAAGGTTGCCCAGGAATTCGAGTCGCTGTTTCTCAACCAGATGCTCAAGGCCATGCGTTCGGCTAACGAAGCCTTCTCCGAAGGCAACTTTATGAACAGCAACGAGGCCAAGACCTACCAGCAAATGTATGACCAGGAGCTGTCGGTCAAGATGTCCAAAGAGGGCGGCATCGGCCTGGCCGATGTGCTGGCGCGGCAGATGAGCAAAATGAAAAGCGCGCCGCACAAGGCCAACCCGTTTACCAGTGGCGATGACGCCAATGCGATCAATGCCACCACCGGCACCAGCGCCGTTTCCGCTAGCAGTCAGGCCGATAAAACCCTGACCAGCAACGCGGTTAAAGAGCTGCCCCCGGTCGACAAACTGCGCGATGACAGCAAGTTGCTGAACAAGCGCCGCCTGTCGCTGCCGGGCACATTGTCTGACCGTTTGCTGGCAGGGATTGTCCCTACTACAACAGCCGGCGCTACGGCCGACGGTAAACCGCTGGCGCAGAACGACTGGCTGGCGGCCGCCAACACCAGCAACAGTACGGCCATCGGCGCCAGTGCCAGCAGCAAAAACACGGCGCTGAACGCCATTGATGCCAGCTCCGGCCGGCGCCTGGCGCAGCCACCGTTGGCGCCCGGTAAGGCGGTGTTCAAATCGGCGGACGAATTTATCGCCACCATGCTGCCGATGGCGCAGCAGGCGGCAGCCAAGATTGGCGTAGACCCGGCCTATCTGGTGGCCCAGGCCGCGCTGGAAACCGGTTGGGGCAAGTCGATCATTCGTGATTCCGACGGCTCCAGCAGCCATAACCTGTTCGGCATCAAGGCCGCAGGCGGCTGGGACGGTGATTCGGCCCGTGCCGTGACCACCGAATACAAAGGCGGCCAGGCGGTAAAGGAAGCGGCGGCGTTCCGCTCCTATGACAGTTTCCAGGAGAGCTTCAACGACTACGTGAGCTTCCTGCAGAACAACGACCGCTACGACAAGGCGCTGGATAAAACCGCCAATGGCAAACAGTTCGTCGGTGAACTGCAGCGCGCCGGTTATGCCACCGACCCGCAGTACGCCAATAAAGTGGCGCAGATCGCCAAGCAAATGCAGACGTATCAAACCATCGCCGCGGGTGAAACCAGCACCACGCGTTTGTAAGGATGCAGTGAGATGTTTTTAGTGAGGATTGGACATGGCTGACCTGTTATCAGTAGGGCTGTCGGGCCTGCGCAGTGCGCAGACTGCCCTGACGGTGACCGGGCATAACATCACCAACGTGAACACCCCTGGCTACTCGCGCCAGGAGTCGGTGCAGCAGACCAACATCGCCCAATTTACCGGCGCCGGTTATATCGGTTCCGGCAGCCAAGTGGTGGACGTTCGCCGCCTGGCCAGCGACTTCCTCACCAACCAGGTACGCACCGCCACCAGCTCCAACAGTGAGCTGCAATCGTTTAAAAGCCAGATCGAGCAGCTCGACTCGCTGCTGTCCAACAGCACCACCGGTATCAGCCCGGCGCTGCAGAAATTCTTCGCCTCGCTGCAAACCGCCTCGCAGACGCCATCCTCTACGGCTGCCCGCGAAGCGGTGTTGTCGCAGGCGGCAGGGTTGTCGGACTCGTTCAACACCCTGTACGACCAGCTGGACAAGCAGAACAGCCTGATCAACCAGCAGATGAGTGCGCTGACCACCCTGGTCAACTCCATGGCCGCCAGCGTGGCCGCCTAGAACGACGCGATTGCCCGTGCACGCGGTACCGGCGCCGAACCCAATGACCTGCTCGATGCCCGTGAAGAAACCATCCGGCAGATTTCCGAAATCATCGGTGTGCAGAGCGTGGAGCAGAACGACGGTAGCGTCAGCCTGTTTGTCGGCACCGGTCAGCCGCTGGTGGTGGGCAATACTGCCTCGACCTTGACCGCCAAGCCCGGCATCGAAGACCCGACCCGCTATCAGATCGACCTCAGCATCAATGGCGTGGGGCAGACCATCACCTCGCAAATCAGCGGCGGTGAGATGGGCGGCCTGATCGCCTACCGCGACACCACCCTGGACAAGAGCTACAACAGCCTGGGGCAGATGGCGACCGTGCTCGCCGACACCGTCAACAAGCAGCTGGGGCAGGGCCTGGACCTGGCGGGGCGGCCGGGCAGCAACTTGTTCAGAGATATCAACGACCCGACGGTCGCCTCGCTGCGGGTATTGGCGCAAGCCACTAACACTGGCAGCGCCACTGGCTCGCTGGACATCACCAATGCCAGCGCACTGACCACCAGCGACTATCGCCTGGATTTCGACGGCACCAACTTCACCGCTCGCCGCCTGAGCGATGGAGCCGCCATGACCGTCACGGCCAGCGCCGGGCCGCCCTATACCATTTCCTTGTCGGACCCGAGCACCACCCCGGCCAGCGACCAAGGCTTTGAAGTCACCATCAACGGCACGCCCAATGCCGGCGATCGTTTCAGCCTGCAACCGACCCGTCGCGGCGCCAACGATTTCAGTACCGAGCTGCAGTCTGCCGACCAACTGGCCTTTGCCGGTACTGCTCGCGCCGAGGCGACGACCAACAACCGGGGTACGGGCGTTATCAGCCAGCCGAGCCTGACCAGCGGCCCGTCGCCGGTGGATGTCACCGACCTGCAAGACCTGTTCGGTACCGGCCGCACGCTGACCTTCGACTCCACCACCAATACCCTGACCGGCACGCTGCCGGCCGGGGCGACACTGAGCTATGTATCGCCGTCGACCACCGCATTGACGCTCGGCCAGTCCAATACCCTGCGCCTGGACTACACCGACCCGTCGACCAACAACACCTACTCCTACGAATTCACTATTACAGGTACGCCGCAAGCGGGCGATACCTTTACCCTGGGGCAGAACACCTCTGGCTCGGCCGACAACCGCAACGTCCTCAAACTGATCGACCTGCAAACGCAGAAAACCGTGGGCGTGGGGGCTGCCGGTACCGGTGCCACCTATAACAACGCTTACAGCGGGTTGGTGGAGCGGGTGGGCTCGTTGACCGCCCAGGTGCGCGTCAATGCCGACGCCGCTGAAACCGTGCTGACCCAGGCGCAAAACAACCGCGACTCGCTTTCCGGCGTGAGCCTGGATGAAGAGGCAGCGAACCTGGTGCAATTCCAGCAGTACTACAATGCTTCTGCACAGGTGATTAAAGTTGCGCAGTCGTTGTTCGATACGCTCATAGGCGCCTTCAACTGAGGCTAGTTAGTTATGCGAATTTCCACTATCCAGGCCTTTAACAGTTCCGTCAGCGGGATGCAGAAGAACTACGCCAACGTGACGCGTACCCAGGAGCAGATCAGTACCGGCAAGCGCATCCTCACCCCGGCTGACGATCCGGTCGCCTCCGTACGCCTGCTGCAGCTGAGCCAGGAACAAGCGCTCAACGCCCAGTACACCTCCAATAACACCGCCGCGCAAAACAGCCTGAACTCCGAAGAGGCCATCCTCTCGTCGATTCAAACCGTGCTGCAGCGCATCCGTGAAATCAGCGTAGAGGCGGGCAACGGCACCCTGGACGCCACCGACCGCGCCTCCCTGGGCACCGAAGTGCAACAGCGCGAAGACGAACTGCTCAGCTTGATGAACAGCAAAGACGCCAGCGGCAATTACCTGTTTGGCGGTTCGCAGTCCGACCAGCAGCCGTTTGTGCGCAACGCCGACGGCACCTACAGCTACCAGGG
>JBCECW010000165.1:0-215 GCA_039207785.1 Pseudomonas sp.
GGTTACTCAGACGTTTCTTAGCCAGGAAGTGTCGAATTCTTATGTGTTCGATAGGCGCGCCCTATCCAAAACTTCCTCCAGACAAAAAGGACGAAACAGAACCACGCTTTCGATCCACTGCCCAAGCGTTTATGTTCGGCCCCTGCCTTTTAAAGGAATCACCTATGCCTGCCCCCGTTCTTTCCGGCCCGCAATACCTGCGCGAAGGCTTGAAG
>JBCECW010000165.1:225-7537 GCA_039207785.1 Pseudomonas sp.
CCCGGTTTGCGCCTGTTCGTCTTGTTGCCGCTGGCGATCAATCTGCTGCTGTTTATTGGCCTGATCGGCTTTGCCGTGCAGGAGTTCAACGGCTGGCTGCATGTGCTGATGCCCAACCCAGAAGGCTGGCTGAGTTTTCTCAGCTGGATACTGTGGCCGATCTTTTTCGTGCTGATCGTGTTGATGGTGTTCTTCACCTTTACCACCCTGGCCAACATCATTGCCGCGCCATTCAACGGCTTTCTCGCGGAAAAAGTGGAAGTGGTGGTCCGTGGCGAAGACACCTTTCCGCCGTTCCGTTGGGGGGAGCTGGTGGCGATGGTGCCGCGCACCCTCGGCCGCGAACTGCGCAAGCTTGGCTACTTTCTGCCGCGGGCCATCGGCCTGTTTATCCTGTCGTTTATCCCCGGTTTGAATATCATCGCCGCGCCGCTGTGGGTGCTGTTCGGCATCTGGATGATGTGTGTGCAATACATCGACTACCCGGCGGACAACAACAAACTCGGCTGGAACGAAATGCTCGCCTGGCTGCGGGAAAAACGCTGGCAGAGCCTGGGCTTTGGCGGCTCGGTGTACCTGGCCTTGCTGATCCCCGGTATCAACGTGGTGATGATGCCGGCGGCGGTGGCCGGCGCGACTTTGTTCTGGGTACGTGAGCGCGGCGGCGCCACTGTCACAAGCGCGCAACCTTAACGTCATATGGCTTAAACGGCGCCCGTCGACACTGGCGTCATGAGCCAATCCCCCCTGCATATCGCCCTGATCAGCGAAACCTTCCCCCCGGAAATAAACGGCGTAGCCAATACCTTGGGCCGCTTGTGTGCAGGGTTGCGGGAACGAGGCCATCACTTGCAGTTGGTGCGCCCCCGGCAGCGCGTCGATGACGGGCAGAAAAGCACCGATGATTTGCTCCTCACCCGCGGCTGGCCGCTGCCCGGCTACCCCGGTTTGCAGTGGGGCCAGGCCTCGATGCACAAACTGCTACGGCGCTGGAAGCGCCAGCGCCCGGACGTGCTGTATATCGCCACCGAAGGCCCGCTGGGGCTGTCGGCCTTGCGCGCGGCGCGGCGTTTGCGCATTCCAGTGATCAGCGGTTTTCACACCAATTTCCAGCAGTACAGCAGCCACTACGGCCTGGGCCTGCTGACCCGCTTGCTGACCAATTACCTGCGCTGGTTCCACAATCGCTCGCAGCTCACCCTGGTGCCCAGCGCCAGCCAGAGCCTGGAGTTGCAGCGGCGCAGTTTCGAGCGTGTGCATCTGCTGGCGCGCGGTGTCGATAGCCAACTGTTCCATCCGGCCAAACGCAGCAGCGCGCTGCGCACCGAGTGGGACCTGGCTGAAGATGAAGTAGCCGTGCTGCATGTCGGGCGTATTGCCGTGGAAAAAAACCTGAGCCTGCTGGTACGCAGTTTCCGTGCCCTGCAACAGCGCCACCCCGAGCAGCGTATGCGCCTGATTCTGGTGGGCGACGGACCGCAGCGGGCCGCACTGCAAAAGGAGCTGCCGGACGCCGTGTTCTGCGGCATGCAGCGCGACCAGGCCTTGGCGGCCCATTACGCCAGCGCCGATCTGTTTCTGTTTCCCAGCCTGTCGGAAACCTTCGGCAATGTGCTGCTCGAAGCGCTGGCGTCCGGGCTGGCGGTGGTGGCCTTCGACCAGGCGGCCGCCGGTCAGCATATTCGCCACGGTCATAACGGCGCGCTGGCGATGCCTGGTGATGAAGCGGCGTTTATCGACAGTGCCAGTTGGTTACTGGAAGACCCCGAAACCTTGCGGCGGGTGCGCCTGAATGCGCGGCAACACGCCAGCCGCCAAGGCTGGGCAGCAATTGTTCAGCAGTTTGAAAGCTACCTGCGCAGCGCCGGCACCATGGTCTAGCACCGTCTCGCCGCCAACAAAAAGCCCGCATAACGCGGGCTTTTTTACATCACGGCGGCTTAGCCGCGTGCGGCCTTGATGGCCTCGACGTAAGGTTCAGCCAGACGCTGATCCTGGATCAGGGCCACAAAGTCCTGGCCCTTGGCATCAGTGGCGTTAAGGTCGTAGCCGGCTTCAACGAAGAAACCCAGGAAACGCTCGAAGTCGTCGATTCGCAGGCCACGGTAGGCCTTGATCAGTTTGTGCAGCGACGGCGGGGTATCGTCGGCCGGTTCCACAGTCAGGAACAGTTTGATCGGCTCGTCACCAATCTCTTCGCCAATCACCTGTTTCTTGTCTTTACGCATGATCACTTCTCTTAACGGGGAACGCCGGGCCGGCAGTTTACTCCGCGCCGGGGCGCGGGCTCAACGCGCGCGCTGCACGCCGGTATGCAAGTCGGCCCAGACATGGCCATTGGGGTAGCTGACAAATTGCACATAGACGGTGCCGTTGCGCAGCAGGTCCATCAGCACCCGGTATTGCGCCAGCGGGTAGTTGAGGCTGAGGGTTTTGCTCGCCTCATCAAAGCTGGGCCGCTTGAGGCTTTTGCCTTCGGACTCGAAACGCACCACCACCTTGGTGGCAGCGGCGCCTTTGCTCACGGCCTTGGTTTTCAACAGCAGCCAGGTGGGCGAGGTAATCGGAATAGGCTGCTGGTTGGATTCGCGCTGGCTGCCGACCACTACCGAATACTCGGTCACTTGCAGCACTTGCTGTTGCTCGGGCGCTTCCTGGCGCAGGTTCTGCTCGTCGGGCGGCAGAAATTGCGCGTGCGGCAGCGCGGCAGAAACCAGGGGAGATACGGCGAACAGCAGCGCCAGCAGGGGAACACGCAACACGTCTACGTCCTCGCAGAAATTCGGCGGGCCACCTTAGCACGCGCATGCTGCCATTACGCTGGCCTCGTACGGTGCGCTCCGCGCACCAGGGCGTTCTCGCATAAATCGCTTGGTGCGCGGAGCGCACCCTACGGGATCGGTGTGTCGTTACGCGTTTACATGCCCTTGACGGCGTAGATACCGGGCGCATTACGCCAGTAGCCTTTGTAGTCCATGCCATAACCGAACACGTAACGGTCTTCGCATGGCATGCCCACGTAGTCGGCCTTCAGGTCTGGCCGCGCCTTGCGGTCGTGGGTTTTGTCCACCAGCACGGCAATGCGTACGTTCTTGGCGCCGGCGTGGCGGCAGAAGTCGATGATCGCGCCCAGGGTGTGACCCTCGTCGAGGATGTCGTCGATGATCAGCACATCGCGGTCGATAAAGGAGATTTCCGGCTTGGCTTTCCAGAACAGCTCGCCGCCGCTGGTTTCGTTGCGGTAGCGGGTGGCGTGCAGGTAGGACAGCTCCAGGGGGAAGTCGAGCTTGGGCAGCAGTTTGCCGGAGAAAATCAGCCCGCCGTTCATCACGCAGAACACCACCGGGTTGCTGTCGCCCATTTCGGCATTGATGGCGGTTGCCATGGTGTCGATGGCCACTTCGACCTCGGCGTTGCTGTACAGGCAATCGGCTTCAGCCATCACTTGGCGGATATGGGCAATATCGACGGACATGGGCTATTCCTCACGGGGTCTAGGTGCGCCGATCAAAAGTTGATCAAGGCGTCAAAATAAAAGTCGGCAAAGGTACGCATCCCCTTGCCAGGGGGCAAGCCCCGTCGGTCACGTGTCGGTGATAAGGCACGGCGTATCTGCTTGCGACATTTCCTGTCCACAAGTACAGGAATGCGCCATGACTGCTCGGTCAGCGCGCCACTTGGCAGGGCGAATGCTTTAATCTTGTCGCAATTTTTTGCAAGCCAGCCCGGAGCCTACCCATGCCCATCCGTGAAATCCGCCACCCTCTGATCCGCCACAAGCTAGGTCTGATGCGTCGCGCCGATATCAGCACCAAAAACTTCCGCGAACTGGCTCAAGAGGTGGGCGCCCTGCTCACGTACGAAGCCACCCAGGATCTGCCCCTGGAAAGCTACGCCATTGATGGCTGGTGCGGCACCGTGCAGGTGGAAAAAATCGCTGGCAAGAAAATCACCATAGTCCCGATCCTGCGTGCCGGCATCGGCATGCTCGAAGGCGTGCTCAGCCTGATTCCGGGCGCCAAGGTCAGCGCCGTGGGCGTGGCCCGTAACGAAGAAACCCTGCAAGCGCACACCTACCTGGAAAAGCTGGTTCCGGAAATCGATGAGCGCCTGGCGCTGATCATCGACCCGATGCTGGCCACCGGTGGCTCGATGGTCGCCACCATCGACTTGCTGAAAAAAGCCGGCTGCAAGGATATCCGCGCCATGGTGCTGGTGGCCGCGCCCGAAGGCATCAAGGCGGTGCAGGACGCCCACCCCGAGGTAATGATCTTCACCGCCTCGGTCGACGAAAAACTCAACGAACACGGCTACATCATTCCCGGGCTGGGCGATGCCGGCGACAAGATCTTCGGCACCAAGCAAAAGGACGCCTAACCCATGCAGGACGAATTCAACGATCCACTCTGGCGTACCGTACTGTCGGGTGCGCAAATGCTGTTCGTGGCCTTTGGCGCCCTGGTGCTGATGCCGCTGATTACCGGCCTGGACCCTAACGTGGCGCTGTTTACTGCGGGCCTGGGCACCATCCTGTTCCAGGTGGTGACGGGCCGCCAGGTACCGGTGTTCCTGGCGTCGAGCTTTGCCTTTATTACCCCGATCATTCTCGCCAAGGGCCAGTTCGGCCTGGCTGCGACCATGGGCGGTATCGTCGCTGCCGGCTTCGTTTACACCTTTCTCGGCCTGGCGGTAAAAATCAAAGGCACCGGTTTTATCGACCGTCTGCTGCCACCCGTGGTGATCGGCCCGGTGGTGATTTCCATCGGCCTGGCCATGGCCCCGATCGCCGCCAATATGGCGATGGGCAAGGCCGGTGATGGCAGCGAGCTGATCCCTTACAAGACCGCGATGATGATCTCCATGCCGGCCCTGCTCACCACCCTGATCGTGGCGGTATTCGGCAAAGGTATCTTCCGCCTGGTGCCGATTATTTCCGGCGTGCTGGTGGGTTTTGCCCTGGCGTTCTACTTCGGCGTGGTCGATACCGCCAAGATCGCGGTGGCGCCCTGGCTGGAACTGCCGAAATTCACCGCCCCGGAATTCAACTGGCAAGCCATCCTGTTTATCGTGCCGGTGGCCCTGGCACCCGCTATCGAACATATCGGCGGGGTGATTGCGGTCGGCAGCGTGACCGGTCGCGATTACCTGAAAAAGCCTGGCCTGCACCGCACCCTGCTAGGTGACGGGATTGCCACCTCGGTGGCCGGCCTGTTCGGTGGCCCGCCCAACACCACCTATGCCGAAGTCACTGGCGCGGTGATGCTGACGAAAACTACAACCCGAAAATCATGACCTGGGCAGCCATCTTCGCCATCGCCCTGGCCTTTATCGGCAAGTTCGGCGCACTGCTGCAAAGCATCCCGGTGCCGGTGATGGGCGGCATCCTGTGCCTGCTGTTCGGCTCCATCGCCGCCGTGGGCATGAACACCCTGATTCGCCACAAGGTTGACTTGAGCGAAGCGCGTAACCTGGTGATCGTTTCGGTCACCCTGGTGTTTGGTATCGGCGGCGTGCTGGTGGGTACCGGTACCGGCCCGGATGACGTCGGCCTCAAGGGCATCGCCCTGTGCGCCATCGTCGCCATCGGCCTGAACCTGCTGCTGCCGGGCAACGACAGCTGGAAGCACAAGGCTGACGGCGAGATCGATATCTAAGTAGCCTGAGCAAACTACTCCGTCATCCCCGCGCAGGCGGGGATCCAGACTCTCCCAGCTACCGCATTTCCCTAACAAGTTCTGGGTCCCCGCTTTCGCGGCGGTCCGCCGATGCGGGACGACGGTGTGGCCTATCGGCTCCCATACAAAATCCTTTCCGCCAACGCATCCGCCACCCGCGCCGGTGAGCGTTTGTCCGCCTGGGCATGGCCGTAGATTTCGGTCAGACGCCTGTCGATCTGGGTCAGGTGCGCGGTAATCGCCGGCAGCTCTTCGCCGCGATGTTTAAGCGCCACGTAAATCAGCCCACCGCAATTAATCACATAGTCCGGCGCATACAGAATGCCGCGGGCTTCCAATTCGTCTGCGGCAACCGGGCTAAGCAATTGGTTATTGGCCGCCCCGGCCACTGCCGAGCAGCGCAGCTTGGCCACGCTGGCACTGGTCAGCACACCGCCCAGGCCACAGGGGGCGAGGATATCGCAGGGGGTACAGAGCAACGCCTCGTTGGCCACCGGGCGCGCGCCCAGTTGCTCCACCGCCAGTTGCACCCGGCCGGGGTCCAGGTCGCTGACCAACAGTTCGGCCCCGGCCGCGTGCAGCTGCTCAGCCAATGCATAACCGACATTGCCCAGGCCCTGGATGGCCACGCGCAAACCTTCCAGGTCATCGCTGCCCAAACGCGCCTGGGCGGTGGCGCGAATACCGGCGAATACGCCCATGGCGGTATGCGGTGAAGGATCACCGGCGCTGGTGGTGCTGGTGACATGGCGGGTGTACTGCGCCACGCAGTCCATATCGGTGCTCAGGGTGCCGCTGTCCATGGCGGTGATGTACTGGCCCCCAAGGCTGTCGATGGCCCGGCCAAAGGCCTCGAACAGCTCGGCGCGGTTATCCACACCCGGCGGCCGCAGGATCACCGCCTTGCCACCGCCCTGGGCCAGGCCCGCCAGCGCCGCCTTGTAGCTCATGCCCTGGGCCAGGCGCACGGCGTCGTCGATGGCGCTTTTTTCGTCGGGGTAGCTCAGGTAACGGCAGCCGCCCAGGGCCGGACCCAGACGGCTGTTGTGGATCACGATGATGGCCCGCAGCCCGGTGGCGGCATCATTAAAACAATGCAGGGCCTCGACACGTGCCGCTTCCATTAAAGCGAACATGCGGTGACTCCTTGTTTTTGTAATTCCCAGCAGTATAGGTGGCCACTTGCGACCCAACTGACCAGCCGCGCATAAGCACCGGCGCCAGCCCTGTGCGCCGAGCATAACGGCGCGCTGGACGAAGGTTCGGCGAAGCGCTACAAACCTAGGGCGACCCGGAGAAACCCGATGACCCCACGCCAAGCCTGCCTTGCCTGTCTGGACCGTGAACCGCCTGCGCCGTTCGAAGCCGCGCTATGGGTTGCCGCCGAGCACGATGAAAGCCTGGTGCCGCAGCAGGTGCTACGCGATCTCAGTGGCCTGACCCAACAGGTCAGCAGCGGTTTGCCCCACCAGCCTGCCCATGAGTTGGCGCAACCCCTGCTGCGGCGCCTGGGTGAGCTGGATTTCCACGAAGACGACAGCAGCCCGCTACTACCCCGTAGCGCCTTGCTGGACCAGGTGCTGCTGCGCCGCCGTGGCCAACCGCTGTCGCTGGCCCTGATTGCCCTGGAGTTGGCG
>JBCECW010000166.1:0-7527 GCA_039207785.1 Pseudomonas sp.
CCTGCGTACCGCCGGCGCACTGCTATCGGGCAGCCCGTATCGCCTGATGGCGGAAGTGGTGGTGCCGGCCGATACCACGCCTGCCAGTGAGCTGTGGCTGACAGTCGAAGGCTGGGATGGCAGCGTGCATCAAACCGCTATCCCGCTCTCGCAAGCATCCCCCTCATTGATTACCTGGCTTGAACGCCAGCCAGGAGCGCGCCCATGAAGCGTATTTTTTCCCTCGCACTGCTTAGCCTCGGGTTGGCCGCCAACGCGCCGGTATTTGCCCACGGTTTGTATTGCCAGTGCCAGGCCATTGAGGGCGGGCAGATCCGCTGCAACGGCGGCATGTCGGACGGCACCGCCCTGCCCGGGGCGACCTTGGACGTGTTGGGTTATGACGATAAGCCCCTGGTGACCGGCAAGCTGGGGGCCGACTCCAGCTTTACCTTTGTCCGCCCCGCGGGTGAGTTCTATGTGCTGCTGGAGTTAGGGCCGGGGCATACGGTGGAAATTGATCACAAGCAAATCGCGCAGTAACCCCTCCCCCCCTGCCCCTCTCCCGTAAACGGGAGAGGGGGGACAAATGGCCACAACCTCACTCGGCCTGCTCCCTCTCCCGCCTGCGCAGAGGGCTGGGCACCTACTCTTTCCACGCCCGCAACAGGTAGAATGCGCGCCGTTTCCATGGGTTCCCTAACCCCATCGATCAAAAAGGCCCCCTGCCATGTCGCTGATTTCCCCTGATCGTCGCTGCCTCGCGCTGACGACCCTGGTGCTGTTCCACATCCTGATCATCATCGCCAGCAACTACCTGGTGCAACTGCCCATCACCTTGTTTGGTTGGCACACCACCTGGGGCGCGTTTAGCTTTCCGTTTATTTTCCTGGCTACCGACCTGACCGTGCGCCTGCTCGGCAAAGGCCCGGCGCGCCTGGTAATCGCCCAGGTGATGGTGCCGGCGTTGCTGGTGTCGTATGTGGTTTCGGTGCTGTTCCAGGAAGCCAGCTTCCGCGGCGTTGCGGCGTTGCTGGAATTCAATGAGTTTGTCCTGCGTATTTCCCTGGCCAGCTTCCTGGCCTACGCCTTTGGGCAGATTCTCGATATCCAGGTGTTCGATCGCCTGCGTCGTCTGCGCCAGTGGTGGATTGCGCCCACGGTATCGACCATCTTCGGCAATCTGCTGGATACCTTTGTGTTCTTTGCCGTGGCCTTCTGGCACAGCAGCAACCCGTTTATGGCCGAGCACTGGGTGGAAATCGCCACCGTCGACTACGGCGTCAAGCTGACCATCAGCCTGCTGTTGTTTGTACCGCTGTACGGCGTATTGCTGAACGCCATTCTCCGCGTTTTGGCCGGGCGGCCGACCGTTTAAGCACTGCTTCAATGCTTGCGCGCTAGGCGATTGTTTTCAGATCGCTTGGCGCGCGGAGCGCACCCTACGAATTCTCTTTCTGCTCCCGAACCTTGGTTTGGCGGTGCTTGGCCGGCCATCATTTTTGTGCACAATCCAAAATAAAATTGTTCCACACCGTGTCCACAAATGATTATTATCGGCACATTCTGACCAGGTGGACATCTTTCTCACCTGACAGAGCAAGAGGGCACACACAGCCCTCGAAGCCCATGACCGAATAAAAACAATTGGCAGGCTCGCTATGACAACCCCGGATAGTTCTACCCGCTCGGACCTTATCTACGGCCTGGAGGATCGCCCGCATTTCAGCGCCGCGCTCTTCGCCGCCCTGCAACACGTACTCGCCAGCTTTGTTGGCATCATCACCCCCACCCTGATCATCGGCGGCGCCCTGGGCCTGCAGAGTGAAGTGCCGTACCTGATCAGCATGGCCTTGTTCGTTTCCGGCCTGGGTACTTTTATCCAGGCGCGCCGCTTTGGCCCCATCGGCTCCGGCCTGCTGTGCCTGCAGGGCACCAGCTTTGCCTTTATCAGCGTGATTCTCAGCGCCGGTTTTATGGTGAAAGCACGCGGCGGCGGCACTGATGAAATTCTCTCGACCATTTTTGGCGTGTGCTTTTTGGCCGCCTTTATCGAAGTGGCCCTTAGCCAATTTATTGGCAAGCTGCGCAAGCTGATTACCCCGGTGGTCACCGGCACCATCATTACCCTGATGGGCCTGTCACTGATCAAGGTGGCGGTTACCGATATGGCCGGCGGCTTCGGCGCCGCCGACCTGGGCGCCCTGAGCAACCTGGGCCTGGCCTTCCTGGTACTGGCCATCATCGTGGTGCTGAACCGCTTCGATATTCCGATTCTGCGCCTGGGCGCCATCATCATCGGCCTGAGCATCGGCTTTGCCGTGGCCTGGGCCATGGGCAAAGTGGACTTCGCGGCCATGCCCGAGGTGCCGGCGGTAAGCATTCCGCAGCCGTTCAAATACGGCTTCTCGTTCGACCTCTATGCCTTTATCCCGGTGGCGGTGATTTTCCTGATCACCCCGCTGGAAGCCGCTGGCGACCTGACCGCCAACTCGATGATTTCCCAGCAGCCGGTGCGTGGCCCGCTGTATATCCGCCGGATCAAATCGGGCCTGCTGGCCGATGGCCTGAACTCGGCGATGGCCGCACTGTTCAGCAGCATGCCGATGGTGACCTTTGCGCAAAATAACGGCGTGATTCAGCTGACCGGCGTGGCCAGCCGCTATGTGGCGTATTTCATTGCCGGCCTGCTGGTGTTGCTGGGCCTGTTCCCGATGGTGGGTGCGGTGCTGCAACTGATGCCCAAGCCGGTATTGGGCGGCGCCACCCTGATCATGTTTGGCACCGTGGCCGTGGCCGGCATCAAGATTCTCTCCGAGGCCGGTCTGCACCGCCGCAATATGCTGATCGTGTCGATCTCCCTTGGCCTGGGCCTGGGCGTGGCAGCCGTGCCAGAGGTGCTGCGCGAGCTGCCGAGTGCCTTGCACAACATCTTTGAATCGCCGATTACCGTCGGTGCCTTCGCCGCCATCCTGCTGAATATCTTCCTGCCCGAAGAGCACCTGGATGCCATCGAAGAAGACGAATTCGACCCGGAAGCCTCGATTGTCGAGGTGATGCAAACCCCCAGTGCGCACGACATCGCCATGGACCAGGCCCGCAACGGCAACCCCAGCCTGCAAAGCTGACCGGCCCGCCCCTATTCAACCCGAACCTGCTGCTGTGCTCGGCCCGTCAAGGTGCCGGGCGCACGGTGGCGCCAGGGCTGGAACGCTGTAAAAACCACAACAACAAGGAAAACCCAATGAACCTGAAGCATTTGCCGCACTGCCTCGCCCTGACTGCCGGTCTGTTCACTGGTGGCCAGGCTGCGTTGGCAGGTGACCTGCTGCAATGGCAGAACAACAGCCTGACCTACCTGTATGGCCAGGATTTCAAGGTCAACCCTGAAATCCAACAAACCGTAACCTTCGAGCATGCCGACGGCTGGAAGTACGGTGACAACTTCCTGTTTATCGACAAGATCTTCTACAACGGCAAAGCCGATGCCGGCGTGGGCAACAACACCTACTACGGCGAGTTCAGCCCGCGTATTTCCCTGGGCAAGGTCACCGGCGAGAAAATTGCCTTTGGCCCGGTCACCGACGTGCTGCTGGCCATGACCTATGAATTTGGCGAGGGTGATGTCGAGTCGTACCTGATCGGCCCAGGCTTTGACCTGAATATCCCAGGCTTCGACTTCTTCCAGCTGAACTTCTACAACCGTCAGACCGAGGGCAACCGCCCAGGCGATGACGTGTGGCAGATCACCCCGGCCTGGAGCTACACCATTCCGGTAGGCAGCTCCGACATCCTGATCGACGGTTTTATGGATTGGGTGGTGGACAACGACGAGAACGCGCGCGGCACCTACCACGCCAACCTGCACTTCAACCCGCAGATCAAATATGACCTGGGCAAGGCGCTGAACCTGGGCGCCAAGCAGCTGTACGTGGGTATCGAGTACGACTACTGGAAAGACAAGTACGGCATCGACAACGACAGCTTCCTGGGCGACGAGATCCTCGACGGCACCAACCAGAACACCGCCAGCCTGCTGGTTAAAGTGCACTTCTGATTGGACCTGAGGGTGCGAATGACCGCTGGGTAGGCGGTGTCATTCGCTACGGGGGCGAACCGGCTTATGGGCGGTTCGCCCCTTTTTTATGGCGCGTGTGCTGCTAGGCTTGGCGCTTCGAACCACAAAGTGAGGGAAGCACTTTGAAACTGGCTGCTATTGCGCTGTTTTTTTTGCCAGCATGGGCCCAGGCCCAGGTGTACAAATGTGTTGCTGCGGATGGCAGCACAAGCTACGCCACCGTGCCCTGCCCCGCAGGCAGCGGCGAAACCACCCGTATCATCGAACCGGTGCCGCCTAGCGGCGTGCTCAATGTGCCGATGCTTGAACAACCCAACGAAGAACCGCCCGCCGATGCGACGCAGAACAGCGGCCCATCCGTTAGCGGCGTCACGGTGATCGAGGACAGCGAAGAGCCGCGGCGCGAAGAGAAACGCACGCTGATGCGCGAGGAAGCCGAGCAGCATAAACGCGACCTCTACGACAACACCCTGGAACGGCGCGAACAGATCGAGCGGGAAATGCATTATCGCCCTTAGGCCGACGCCGCCTCGTCAATCAACCACTGCTTGAGCGCCTGCACCGCCGGGCGCAAGGTGGCGCCTTGCGGGTGCACCACGTAGTAGCCCTTGTTCAGGTGCAGGCGGTCAGTGAACGGCTCGATCAGGCTGCCATCGGCCACCTCGTCTTCGGTCAGCAACGAGCTGGTAAGTAGCACGCCCTGGTGGCGGCTGGCGGCCTCAATGGCCACCAGCGACTGGTCGAAGTACAGCCCGGGAATGGCCGCCTGCGCCTTGGCCGACAAGCCGCTAAAACGCTGCAACCAGTTTTCCCAGTGCGGGTGCAGGGTGTTATGTAGCAGCGTGGTTTTCCCCACATCGGTGCTGCTGCGCAGGTTCAGGCGCTCGGCATACTGCGGGCTGCAATACACCCGCGCGTCGTCCAGACACAGCAGATGCGCCTCCAGGGTTGGGTCGTTGCCATCGAAGTAGCGCACGGCCAGATCCACCGGCTCGACATTGAAGTCGACCACCGCTGCCGACGAGTTCAAATGCAGCGCCACCTCCGGGTTATGCGCGACAAACCCCGACATCCGCCGGGCAAACCAGCGCGCAGCAAAGCTGGGCGGCATATTTACCCACACGCCATTGCTGCGGCTGTCACGCAACAGCCGGCTGGCGCTGCTGATTTGCGCCAGCGCCGGCTGGATACGCGCCCAATAGGCCAAGCCATCGGCGGTGGGTTGCAACTGGCGGATATGGCGGGTGAACAGGCTGATGCCCAGCCATTCTTCCAGCTTGCGAATCTGCTGGCCGACGGCGCCGGGGGTTACGTGCAGCTCTTCTGCCGCAAGAGAAAAACTATTCTCGCGCATGGCGATATCGAAGTAATGCAGGGCTTTTAGCGGCGGCATCTGGCTCATGGCGCAGTTTTTCTCTTGCATGATGAATTCTTAATCGGTTGTAGCACGGCGTTGGCGGCCAGGACAATCGCGCCATCCAGTCGTACCAGGAACACCTCGCCATGCAGTTCATCAACCGGCATATCGCCTATTTAGCCTTTGCCCTGCTGGGGCTGATCTGGGGCACCAACTTTATCTTTACCAAATGGGCGGCCAACCTGATCAGCGCCGAGCAGATCGTGCTGCTGCGGGTGCTGTTCGGCTTTGTGCCGTTGCTGATCGTGGCCTTGGCACGGCGGGCGCTGAGCTGGGCACACCTGCGCCACGCCCATCACTTTCTGGCCATGGCGCTGATGGCCACCTCGCTGTACTACTACGCCTATGCCAAAGGTGCGTCGCTGCTGCTGTCCAGCGTGGCCGGCATGCTTAGCGGGGCCATTCCGCTGTTTACCTTTGCCTGCGCCTTTGTGTTTTTGCGCGAAGAACCGCTTAACCGCCGCACCGCACTTGGCGTGCTGTTTGGTTTTGCCGGCGTGTTGCTGATTGCCCGCCCCTGGGAAGCGGCCGGGCTGAATATCGACGGCGTGCTGTATATGGTCGCCGGCTCGCTGTGCGTGGGCTGCTCGTTTGTCTACGCCAAGCGTTTTCTCACCGGCCTGGCGATTACCCCGCTGGCCCTGTGCACCTACCAGATCGGCACAGCGCTGGTGTTGATTGCCCTGGTTACCAATTTCGACGGCATGGCCCGTATTACCGAAGACACCCGCGCCATGCTCGGCCTGTCGCTGGGCCTGGGGCTGATGGGCACCGGGGTGGCGTATATCCTCTATTACTTCATCGTGCAGCGGCTGGGGGCGGTGAAAGCCTCGGCGGTGACCTATATTCCACCGGTGATTGCCCTGCTGATCGGCGTATTTCTGGCCCAGGAGCCCGTGCAGGCTGAGGACATGATTGCCGTGGCCGCGATTTTAGGTGGCGTATATATCCTGCAAACCGGGCGAAATCGTGTGGCGCGCGTATAATCGCCGCCTTTCAAAGCTGCCGGGTTACCTCCGGCCCTGATAGCGGAACGCCCCATGTTACGAATTACCGAATTCAAGCTGCCTATCGACCACGCCGACGAGGCGCTGCGCCCCGCCCTGGTTCAACGCCTGGGCATTGCCGATAGCGACCTGCTGGACTTCACCCTGTTTAAACGCAGCTACGACGCGCGGAAGAAATCCGCCGAGCTGTGTTTTATCTACACCATCGACTTTGCCGTGCGCGATGAAGCGGCGCTGCTGAGCAAATTCAGCGATGACCGCCATCTCAGCGTCGCCCCCGACACCTCATACAAATTTGTAGGCCAGGCCCCCGAGCACCTGAGCGAACGCCCGCTCGTTGTCGGCTTTGGCCCGTGCGGCATTTTCGCCGCCCTGCTGCTGGCGCAGATGGGTTTTAAACCCATCGTGCTGGAGCGCGGCAAGGAAGTGCGTCAGCGCACCAAGGACACCTGGGGCCTGTGGCGTAAAAGCGTGCTCAACCCCGAGTCCAATGTGCAGTTTGGTGAAGGCGGCGCCGGCACCTTCTCCGACGGCAAGCTCTACAGCCAGATCAAAGACCCGAAATTCCTCGGCCGCAAAGTGCTGCACGAGTTCGTCAAAGCCGGCGCGCCGGAAGAAATCCTCTACGTCAACAAACCCCATATCGGCACCTTCCGCCTCACTGGCGTGGTGGCCGATATGCGCGAGCAGATCATCGCCCTCGGGGGTGAAGTGCGCTTCGAACAGCGCGTGACCGACGTGCAGATCGAAGACGGCCAGCTCACCGGCGTGACCCTGGCCAGCGGCGAGCAAATCAACAGCCGCCATGTGATCCTGGCCCTCGGCCATAGCGCCCGCGACACCTTCCGCATGCTGCACAGCCGCGAGGTATTTATGGAGGCCAAGCCGTTCTCGGTGGGTTTCCGTATCGAGCACCCGCAATCCTTGATCGACCAGGCGCGCCTGGGCCGTTTTGCTGGCCACCCGAAAATCGGCGCCGCCGACTACAAGCTGGTGCACCACGCCAAGAACGGCCGCTCGGTGTACAGCTTCTGCATGTGCCCAGG
>JBCECW010000167.1:0-7526 GCA_039207785.1 Pseudomonas sp.
CACAGCTCGGGGCGCTGGTTCTTCGGGTCCCAGCGGTGCTTGCTGTCGCGGAACGAATACACACGCTCTTTAGCGCGCGACTTCTCTTCGTCGCGGCGCGCACCACCGAAGGCGGCGTCGAAGCCGTGCTTGTCCAGAGCCTGCTTGAGGCCCTCGGTTTTCATGATGTCGGTGTGCTTGGCGCTGCCGTGGGTGAACGGGTTGATGTTCTGCGCCACGCCATCGGGGTTGATATGGGTGATCAGGTCCAGGCCCAGGTCGGTGACCATCTTGTCGCGGAACGCGTACATCTCCTGGAATTTCCAGCGGGTATCCACGTGCATTACCGGAAACGGCAATTTGCCTGGGAAAAACGCTTTGCGGGCAAGGTGCAGCATGACCGCGGAATCTTTACCGATGGAGTACAGCATCACCGGGTTATCGAACTCGGCGGCGACCTCGCGGATGATGTGGATGCTTTCCGCCTCCAACTGCTTCAGATGCGTCAATTTATCGAGCATGGCTACTCACGGCTTTCTCACGAGGAGAGCATTATTGGACGGCCTACGGGCCGTGGACGAGGGCGGCACTTTAGCACAGCACCCTATTCTATTCAGGCGGGCTTTTAGATCGAAAAGATCTAGTGATATTCCCGCGAAATCGGGTTGCCAGACCGGCTGCTACACCGGATTGGGACAGTCAATAAACAGGTGCTCGAGGGCAAAGCGCTTGGCCAGGTACTCGCCCAGTGCCTGTACTCCATAACGCTCGGTGGCGTGATGACCGGCGGCGATAAAGCTGATGTCGTTTTCCCGCGCGCTGTGCACGGTTTGCTCCGAGGCTTCGCCGGTGAGGTAGAGGTCGACGCCAGCGGCAATCGCCTGGTCGATATAGCCCTGGCCGCCGCCGGTGCACCAGCCGATACGCCGGATCATCTGCGAGCCTTCCACCAGCAGCGGCTCACGCCCCAGCACTTCCTGCACTCGACGAGCAAAATCGCGGGCGCTCAGCGGCTCTTCCAGCGAGCCCACCAGGCCGACGATTTTCGGGTTTTCCGGGTCCAGCGGCCCTTCGACGGTGATATCCAGTTGCTGCGCCAGCTGGACGTTATTGCCCACCTGCGGGTGCAGATCCAGCGGCAGGTGGTAGGCCAGCAGGCTGATATCGTTGTTCAACAGAGTTTTCAGCCGACGCTGCTTCATGCCGACCACACAGGGGTTCTCGCCCTTCCAGAAATAGCCGTGATGCACCAGCACCACATCGGCGTCGGCCTCTACCGCCGCGTCCAGCAGCGCCTGGCAGGCGGTTACGCCGCTGACGATACGCCGCACCTGCGGGCGCCCTTCCACCTGCAGGCCGTTGGGGCAGTAGTCAGCAATGCGTGCGGCACCGAGAAAACGTTCGGCTTCCTCCACCAAGGTCGTCAGCGCAATCGCCATAACATTTACTCTCCCGTACAAATCTAAGCTGCTTTTTATTGCCGCAACGGCCCCTATAATGGCCGCCACCTTAAGGGCCTGCCATGGCCCTCGCAACCCTCAGGATTTATCGATGTTCAAGGCTCTGCGTTATCTTGGCTGGCCGCTCGTGGTCGGCGTACTGCTCGCGTTGCTGATTATCCAGTACTACCCGCAATGGGTCGGCCTGCCCCGCCAGGATGTGCATATGCAGCAGGCGCCGCAGTATGGGGTGGCGCAGCAGGGGCCGGTGTCTTACGCCGATGCGGTAACCGTTGCCGCGCCCGCCGTGGCCAACCTGTACACCACCAAGATCGTCAGCAAGCCGGCCAACTCGTTGTTCGAAGACCCGCAGTTCCGCCGCTTCTTCGGCAATAACTTGCCCAAGCAACGGCGCATGGAGTCCAGCCTCGGTTCGGCGGTGATCATGAGCCCTGAGGGCTACCTGCTGACCAACAACCACGTCACCGCCGGTGCCGACCAGATCGTGGTGGCGCTGAAAGATGGCCGCGAAACCCTGGCGCGCGTAATTGGCAGCGACCCGGAAACCGACCTCGCGGTCTTGAAGATCGACCTCAAGGACTTGCCCGCCATCACCCTCGGCCGCTCCGACGGCGTGGCCATCGGCGACGTGGCGCTGGCCATCGGCAACCCGTTTGGCGTGGGCCAGACCGTGACCATGGGCATTATCAGCGCCACCGGCCGCAACCAGCTGGGGCTCAATACCTACGAAGACTTTATCCAGACCGACGCGGCGATCAACCCGGGTAACTCCGGCGGCGCGCTGGTGGACGCCCACGGCAACCTGGTGGGCATCAATACCGCGATCCTGTCCAAATCCAATGGTTCGCAAGGCATCGGTTTTGCCATTCCGACCAAGCTGGCACTGGACGTGATGAAGGCGATCATCGAGCACGGCCAGGTGATTCGCGGCTGGCTGGGGATTGAAGTACAGCCGCTGACGCCGGAACTGGCGGAGTCCTTTGGCCTGGACGGCCGGCCGGGGATCGTGGTGGCCGGTATCTACCGCGACGGCCCGGCACAAAAAGCCGGCCTGCAACCGGGCGACCTGATCCTGAGCATCGATGGCGAGCCGGCCAGCGATGGCCGTCGTTCGATGAACCAGGTGGCGCGGGTGAAACCCGGTGAAAAAACCAGCATCGAAATCATGCGCAACGGCAAAACCCTGGAGCTGACCGCCGAAATCGGTTTGCGCCCGCCACCCGCTACCAGCGACGCCGCCGAGTAAGTCTCGGCCGAAAAAAAGCGCCCTTGAGGCGCTTTTTTTATGCCTGCGATTTGATCACTTGCTGAATTCCATCTCGATAATGTTATGTTATTACATGTTAAGATTTGGAATAAAAACATGAAGTCGCCCATCACTGCCATCACATTCAGCCTGCTAAGCACCTCCGCACTTGCCGTCGAGGAACCCCTGAAACTGGAAGAAACCACCATTGCCGCGGACTATGCCGCCGAACGTGCCGACAGCCCGGTACGCGGCTACCGCGCCACCCGCTCCGCCACCGCCACGCGCACCGACACGGCAATTGCCGATACCCCGCAAAGCATCAACGTAGTTCCCGCCCAGGTGCTGACCGACCTCAACAGCACGCGTATCGACCGTGCCCTGGATTTCGCCGGTGGCGTATCGCGGCAAAACAACTTTGGCGGCCTGACCTTCCTGAACTACAGCGTGCGCGGTTTTACCACCGGCGAGCTGTATCGCAACGGCTTTGCCTATAACCGCGGCAGCAACAGCGCGCCAGACACCGCCACCATCGAACGCATCGAAGTACTCAAAGGCCCGGCCGCCAGCCTGTATGGCCGTGGCGACCCCGGCGGCCTGGTCAATATCGTCAGCAAGAAGCCGCAAGCCGAGGCCTTCAATACCCTGCAACTCAGCGCCGGCAGCTGGGACCGCTACCGCACCGCGCTGGATGTAAACCAGCCGCTCAACGACGAAGGCAGCGTTCTGTCGCGAGTGAATATGGCGGTGGAAGACAACCATAGCTTTCGCGACCACGTGACCAGCCAGCGCCAGCTGGTCAGCCCGACGCTGTCCTGGCAGCTGAGCCCCGACACCACCCTTTTGATCGAAAGTGAATTCAGCCGCACCGAGTCGGTGTTCGACCGCGGCATTCCGGCGGTCAACGGCGAAATGGGCGCGGTGTCACGCTCCACCTTCCTGGGTGAGCCCAACGACGGCGATATCCGCAACAGCAACCAGCTACTGCAGATCAGCCTCGAGCACTACCTCAACGACAACTGGAAAACCCGCCTGGCCACCCATTACAGCCAAGGCACGCTCAATGGCGACAGTTCGGAGCCGCAGCGCCTGGTCGGCCAGCAGGTGTCACGCTTCTATCGCCAGCGCGACTTCGAATGGAACGACAGCATCACCCAGGCCGAGCTGCACGGCAGTTTTGTTCTGGGCGGCTGGGAGCACCAGACCCTCACCGGGCTTGAGTACGAAAACTACCGCAACAGTCAGAAATACCCGCAAAGCCTGACCTCCCTGGGCTACGGCCTGGATATCTACCACCCGGAGTACGGCCAGCCCAAGCCGGCGCTGGTGAATAAAAACGACTTCTTCGAACACACCGAAAGCCACGCCCTCAACCTGCAAGACCAGATCATCTTTAACGAACACTGGCGCGGCTTGGTGGGCATGCGCCTGGAGCGTATCGAGCAGCACGCGCTCAACCGCACAACCGGCGTCGATAACCAGCAGGAAAAAGATGTCGCCACGCCGCGCCTGGGCCTGCTCTACCAACTCAACCCGCAGGTCGGCGTGTTCGCCAACGCCTCCACCTCGTTCAAGCCCAATGCCATCGGCACCCAGGGCCAGGTGTACAAGCCGGAAAAAGGCCTCGGCTATGAAACCGGGCTAAAGCTCGACCTCTTTGATGGGCGGCTGGGCGGCACCGTGGCGCTGTTTCATATCGACAAGGAAAACGTGCTGACCACCGACGGCAACGGCGACAGCATCGCCGCCGGCAAAGCCCGCAGCCAGGGCCTGGATATGCAGTTCGCCGGCCAGCTCAGCGACGCCGTGCGGGTAATTGGCGCCTACGCCTATATCGACGCGGAGGTGACCAAAGACAATGTGATTGGCGAGGGCAGCGACCTGCTCGGTATCGCCCGCAACAGCGCCAGCCTGATGGCGGTGTACGAGTTTCAGCACGGTGAACTGCGCGGCTCGGATATCGGCATCGCCGGCAACTACGTGGGCGATCGCTCGGGCCAGACTGGTACCGCCTTCGAGCTGCCGGCCTATAGCACCGTCGACCTGCTGGCCCACTACAAGGCCAGCGAACAGGTCAGCGTCGGTCTCAACCTGAACAACCTGTTCGACCGCAAATACTACGAGCGCTCCTACAACAGCACCTGGGTGCTGCCCGGCGAGCCGCGCAACCTCAGCCTCAGCCTGACCCTTTCCCTCTAATTGCCAGGAAACCCACCATGCCCAAACTTCACCTGATGCTGATCGCCGCTCTCTTTACCCTGGAAGTGCAGGCCCACGGCCTATGGACCGAACAACGCCGCGGCAATATCGAAGTGGTCTACGGCCACGGTGCCGAAGACGATGCCTTCAAGGCCGACAAAATCAGCGGCGCCTGGGCGTTCGATAGCCAAGGCAAACCCGT
The DNA here is from genome assembly GCA_039207785.1 of Pseudomonas sp. Lineage (GTDB taxonomy): Bacteria > Pseudomonadota > Gammaproteobacteria > Pseudomonadales > Pseudomonadaceae > Aquipseudomonas. The sequence goes on from JBCECW010000167.1 coordinate 5,087, forward strand.
TGAAGTGCGTATTCGCCGTCTGGAAGACCACGCCCGTTTGCAACCGGAAACCGATCCGGCCAGCCTGGCGGTCGCGCTGGATAACGGCGCCTGGTCGCAAACCCCGGACAACAAGTGGATCAACAAAGGCCGCAGCGAAGTGCCCAACGCCGTGCACGCCCTGCACACCTGGAAATACAGCCTGGCGATCTATAAGGAAGGCGCCCGGCTGCCGGACCTCAGCATGCTCAAGCTGGTGATCAAGCCGCTGCAAGACCCGCTAAAAGTCGGCCCCGGCAAACCGTTGAAGGTGCAGGTATTGCTCGATGGCAAACCCGTGTCGGGCCTCAAGCTGATTGGCGACTACCGCAGCGCACCGGCCACGGTCAGCGCCACCACCGACCATAACGGCGAAGCGCAGGTAGTGGTGCGTAATGAAGGGCTGAATATCATCGCCGCCGAAACCAGCGTGCCGGTCAACGACGATGCCGATATTGATGAGCGCGGGTTGTTTACCTCGCTCAGTTTTATTGGTGCGGCCCACACCGAATAAGAGCCGGTGCGCGGAGCGCACCCTACGGTACCGAGCAGTACGCTGACCCCGTAGGGTGCGCTCCGCGCACCGGCTTTTACAGCCGCTTCAACGCCTCAACCAACGCCTGATTTTGCTCAGGGTTGCCGATGGTAATGCGCAGGAACTGGTCAATCCGCGGCTTGTTGAAGTGCCGCACAATCACGCTCTGCTCGCGCAGCCCAGCGGCCAGGGTCGCCGCATCCTTGCTCGGGTGGCGAGCAAAGATAAAGTTGGCGCCCGAGGGCAGCACTTCAAACCCCAGCGCCGCCATCTCGCCCACCAACTGCTCGCGGCTGTCGATCACGGCCTGGCAGGTTTGCTGGAAGTAGGCTTTGTCTTCAAACGCCGCCGCCGCACCGGCAATCGCCGCGCGATCCAGCGGGTAGGAGTTGAAGCTGTTCTTGATCCGCTCCAGCGCCTCGATCAGGTCGGGATGGCCGACGGCAAAACCGACCCGCAGGCCGGCCAGCGAGCGCGACTTGGACAGGGTCTGCGACACCAGCAGGTTCGGGTAACGGTCCACCAGGCTGATGGCCGTCTCGCCGCCGAAGTCGATATAGGCTTCGTCCACCAGCACCACGCTATCGGGGTTGGCCTGCAAGATCTGCTCAATGGCTTCCAGCGCCAGCACGCAACCAGTGGGCGCATTCGGGTTGGGGAAAATAATGCCGCCGTTGGCCTTGGCGTAATCCTGCGGACGAATCTGGAACTGCTCGTCCAGCGGCACAGCCTCGAAAGGAATGCCGTACAGCCCGCAGTAAACCGGGTAGAAGCTGTAGCTGATATCCGGGAACAGCAGCGGCTTGCCGTGCTGGAACAGGCCGTGGAAGGCGTGGGCCAGTACCTCGTCCGAGCCATTGCCGACAAATACCTGGGCCGGCTGCACGCCGTAATACTCGGCCACCGCGGTTTTCAGGCGCTCGCCGTTAGGGTCCGGGTACAGACGCAGGTTGTCGTTAAGCTCGGCCTGCATCGCGGCGATGGCCTTGGGCGACGGGCCATAGGGGTTTTCGTTGGTATTGAGCTTGACCAGGTTATTCAACTTGGGCTGCTCGCCCGGCACATAAGGCACCAGGTCTTTAACGAAAGGGCTCCAGAATTTGCTCATTGCCCTTCTCCTTAATGCTTGTCGCTGGGTTTGATGCGGTATTCGGCACTGCGGGCGTGGGCGGTCAGCGACTCACCACGGGCCAGCACCGAGGCACTCTTGCCCAGTTCCGACGCGCCGTCTGCCGAGCAGTGAATGATCGACGAACGCTTCTGGAAGTCGTACACCCCCAGCGGCGAGGAGAAGCGCGCGGTACCGGAAGTCGGCAACACGTGGTTGGGGCCGGCGCAGTAGTCGCCCAGGGCTTCGGCGGTATAGCGGCCCATAAAGATCGCGCCGGCGTGGCGGATCTGCGGCAGCCAGGCATCCGGATCAGCCACCGACAACTCCAGGTGTTCCGGGGCAATACGGTTGGCCACCTCGATGGCTTGCTGCATATCCTTGACCAGAATCAGCGCACCACGGGTTTCCATGGACGTGCGAATAATCGCCTCGCGCTCCATGGTCGGCAGCAGCTTGGCGATGCTCGCTGCCACCTTGTCGAGGAACTCGGCGTCGGGGCTGAGCAGAATCGATTGGGCGTCTTCGTCGTGTTCGGCCTGGGAGAACAGGTCCATGGCGATCCAGTCCGGGTCGGTCTGGCCGTCACACACCACGAGGATTTCCGAAGGGCCGGCAATCATATCGATGCCGACTTTGCCGAACACATGGCGCTTGGCGGTGGCCACATAGATATTGCCGGGGCCGACGATCTTATCCACCGGCGGTACGCTTTCGGTGCCATAGGCCAGCGCCGCCACGGCTTGCGCGCCGCCAATGGTGAATACGCGGTCGACGCC
>JBCECW010000168.1:0-7514 GCA_039207785.1 Pseudomonas sp.
GGCCGCGAACTGGAACGCAACCTGGAAAACCCGCTGGCCGCCGTGCAGATGGGCCTGATCTACGTAAACCCCGAGGGCCCGGAAGGCAACCCCGACCCGCGCGCCTCGGCCATCGACATCCGCGAAACCTTTGGCCGCATGGCCATGGACGACGAAGAAACCGTGGCCCTGATCGCCGGTGGCCACGCCTTTGGTAAAACCCATGGCGCCGGCCCCGCCGACAACGTCGGCCCCGAGCCGGAAGCGGCCGGGCTGGAAGAGCAGGGCCTGGGCTGGCGCAATAAATTTGGCAGCGGCAAGGGCGGCGACACCATTACCAGCGGCCTGGAAGTGACCTGGACGTCCACCCCCACGCGATGGAGCAACGAGTACTTCGAAAACCTGTTTGGCTATGAGTGGGAGTTGACCAAAAGCCCGGCCGGCGCCCATCAATGGCAACCCAAGGGCGGCGCGGGGGCGGGCAAGATCCCCGATGCCCACGACCCGAGCAAACGCCGCGCGCCATCCATGCTGACCTCGGACCTGGCCCTGCGCTTCGACCCGGTGTACGAAAAGATCTCCCGCCACTTCCTGCAAAACCCTGCCGCGCTGGCCGATGCCTTTGCCCGCGCCTGGTTCAAGCTGACCCACCGCGATATGGGCCCGCTGAGCCGCTACCTGGGCCCGGAAACCCCGAGCGAAGAATTGCTCTGGCAAGACCCGATTCCGGCGGTCAATCACCCGCTGGTGGATACCAGCGACGTGGCCGCGCTCAAGGCCAAGGTCCTGGCCTCGGGCCTGACCGTGGCGCAACTGGTGTCCACCGCCTGGGCCGCAGCATCGAGCTTCCGTGGCTCGGACAAACGGGGCGGGGCCAACGGCGGGCGGCTGCGCCTGGAGCCGCAGAAGTCCTGGGCGGCCAACCAGCCGGCGCAACTGGCCCAGGTGCTCGGCACCCTGGAGCGTATCCAGGGTGAGTTCAATGGTGGGCAAACCGGCGGCAAGAAAATCTCCCTGGCCGACCTGATCGTGCTGGCCGGTAATGCCGGTGTCGAGCAAGCGGCCAAGACCGCCGGGCAAACCGTGACCGTGCCGTTTGCGCCGGGGCGGATGGACGCTTCCCAGGAGCAGACGGACGTGGAGTCCTTTGCCTTCCTGGAGCCGATTGCCGATGGCTTCCGCAATTACCTCAAAGGCAAATACACCGTTTCGGCGGAAAAACTGCTGGTCGACAAGGCCCAACTGCTCACCCTTAGCGCGCCGGAAATGAGCGTGCTGGTGGGCGGGCTGCGGGTGCTGGGGGCCAATGTCGGCGACGCCAAGCACGGCGTGTTCACCAGCCGCCCTGGGGTGCTGACCAACGACTTCTTCAGCAACCTGCTGGATATGGGGGTGGAATGGAAACCCACATCGGCAGCGGCCGACACCTTCGAAGGGCGCGAGCGCAAAAGCGGCCAACTGAAGTGGACCGCCACCCGGGTCGACCTGGTGTTTGGCTCCAACGCGCAGCTGCGTGCGGTGGCCGAGGTGTATGCCAGCGCCGATGCCCAGGCCAAGTTCGTCAACGACTTCGTTGCCGCCTGGACCAAGGTGATGAACCTCGACCGCTTCGACCTGCACAGCTAAACACGCGGTAACCGATGGAAAAAACGCCTCCCCCGGGAGGCGTTTTTTATAAAAGCTACGCCAACTTCATCGTTCCGAAGGGCATTCGCACAACACACGGCGGCTGATCCCACTTAGCGCCAGGCGTTGTGTGCTGATTTTCGCCCCCGCGCATCAGCTAGGCTCGCGGCTTCTTTAGCTTTTGCGTCGAACTCGCCTCCATGAACAGCAAATATTCCATTCGCCGCGCCAAATCCGCTGCGCCTACCCAGGAACGGCTGGCGGCCAGGGCCAAGGTGTCCCAGGCCATCAGCCAATCACACCAGGCGCTGGCCGAACGTTTGCAACTGTCACGCGTGGCCATCGCCAGGATGGAGCGGCAAACCGATATCTATATCGCCAGCTTGCGCGAACATATCGAAGCCATGGGCGGCCAGTTGCAGGTGCTGGTGCGCTTTAGCGAAGGCACGCTCAAACTGCATAACTTTATCGACCTGGACAACGATCCCCAGCTGCAGGAAGAACCCAGCTATCCGGCCAGCGAGCCATTAGCGGGCGGGCAGAAAACGCCCGTAACCGCGCTCGCGCCCTAGCGCTGGCACCACCTGTTCGTCATCCACCGCCAACCGCCCATTGACCAGCACATGGCTGACGCAGCCGGGGTTGCGGCAGACCATCCGCGGAATGTCGAAGCCCTGCATATCGGCCCAGCTTTCGCGCTCCAGGTCTTGCTGCAACCCGGCGGGGTCGAGCACCACGATATCGGCCCGGTCACCTTCGCGAATGCGCCCGGCATCGATACCCAGCCAGTCGGCCTGCTCGCCGGTCAGGCGGTGGATGGCCTGCTCCATGCTCATGATCGGCTGGCCTTCGCCATGGCTTTGCTGCACCAGCTTGAGCAGCCGCAGCGGCAGGTTATAGAACGCCATATTGCGCAGGTGCGCGCCGGCGTCGGAGAAGGTGATCAGGGTATTGGGGTTGCACACCATCTTGCGCAGCACGTCCTGGCGATGGTTGCCAATCACGGTAAACCAGCGCAGCTGAGTGCCGTAGGCCACCACCATATCCAGGAACAGATCGACCACATGCAGGCCGCGCTCCAGGGCCACCTCGGCAAAGTTGCGGCCGATCAGTTGCGTCTCCGGGCAACCGAGAATCACCGCGTCGCCGAAGTCGCGCTGCCACACCCGTGGCGAGAGTTTTTCGGCGTAGAACTTGCGGAAGGTGCGGCGGTAGTTTTCATCCTTGAGTAGGGCGTTGCGCGCCACGGCGTCCTTGAGGTCGAGGGCCATCTCGCCGGCGCCAAACTCCTCGAACAACACCACGTCGATGCCATCGGCGTAAATCATGAAGGGCGTGGGCAGCAGCTGCCAGCGGAAGTCGCCGCCCAGCAGATTGGTAAACCACGCCGATAGCCGCGCCATCGGCGCAATGGTGCGGTTGCCCTTGAGGTCGAGCATGGAAATCAGCGTGGTTTTCAGCGGCTTGCGTAGCACGCCCATGGCCTGGCCAAGGTACTGCAACACCTGCAAGGGGTTGGCCGCATTGGGCGCGCCCTGGTGCACGCGGCCACGTTCGCGGAGCAGCTTGTTCAGACGCCGCACTTCGCTCCAGTGTGCGTAGGTGCTGGGCAGGCTTTTCGACCATTCGCGGTCGCCGTCGATCTTGTCCCATTTCAGACTCATGGTGGACAGGCCAAGAAAACCAGCGTCCAGCGCTTCGCTCAGCACACGCTCCATCTGCTGCTGTTCGGCCTCGGTGGGGCGCACGCTGCGGTCGGTGGCGCGGTGCAAACCCATCACCCCGACACGCAAGTCGCTATGGCCAAGCAGGCTCACCACATTCGGCCCCATGGGCTGGGTCTGGACAAAGTCGACCCACTGCTGAGGGCTCGACCAGGTTTTATGCTGGCGCAGAATCGGCAGCACCTTGTCGCGCGGCACGGTTTCCACGCGGGTGAAAATATCCGAGGCGTCTTCGGCCTCCGAGCAGACCATCGACAGCGAGCAACTGCCCACCAGCACCGTGGTCACGCCATGGCGCACCGACTCGCTCAGGCTCGGCGCCACGATCAGTTCGGCATCGTAGTGGGTGTGGCTGTCGATAAAGCCCGGCGTCACCCATTTGCCGTGCGCGGCAATCACTCGCGTCGCCAGCGTTTCATCAATGGGCGTGGCGCTGACCAGCGCCACCTTGCCATCCTTTACTGCCACGCTGCGCACAGCGGCCGGCGCGCCGCTGCCATCAAAATAACGCCCGCCTTGAATCACGATGTCGTACTGGGCCATGGAGCACCTCGTTGCTTGTTTTTGTATTTTTTGGAGGAAGGAGCGCTGGCAGATTAGGACGATGTTGTCGGCTTTCCTTGTCATAACACGACAAATTGGCGATGGTGGCGGCCATGACCCTTCGTTACGAACTGCGCAGCGCCAGCCTGATCGGCTTCGAAGCCGAGGTGCTTGCCCTGGGCGGTGAGCTACCGCCCTTGCTAAGCGAAGCGGGGCTGACCCTGGCGCAATTGCGCGACGGTGATTTTCTTCTGGGCAGCCACCAGGTGATTTACCTGCTGGCCAGCGCCGCCGAGCGCCTGGGCTGCCCCGATCTGGGCATGCGCGTGGCCGGCCACCAGGGTATCGAGATGCTCGGCCTGCTCGGCCATCTGCTGTGCGCCGAGCCCGACCTGGCTGCCGCCTTCGCGGCGGCCCAGCGCTATATGGCCCTGCATAACAAAGCCGAACACTGGCGCCTGCAACACCATGGCGCGCGGGTGTATGTGCAGCGTATCGAGCACTTCTATGGTGCCGAGCAGGCCCAGCAATACCGCGAAATGGCGGTCGCGGCCTGCGCCCGCCTGGCGCGGCAGATCTGTGGCAACGACGAGGTGCGCCCGCTGCGGGTGGAGTTCAGTCATAGCCCGCTGGCCACGGAAAAAACCTACCGCCAGCATTTCGGCTGCGAGGTGCTGTTCAACCAGGAGCATGACTGCCTGATCTTCGATGCCAACGTGATGACCCTGGCGGTAAAGCCGTTATCGGCAATGGCCCAGGCCCGCATCGACGACTATGTGCGCGACCTGCTGGCCAACCTGCACGACAGCCTGGAAATGCAGGTGCGTACCCTGATCACGCAAACCCTGGGCCTGCACCAGCATTCGCTCGAGCATATTGCTGGCTTGCTCGGCCTGCACCCGCGCACCTTGCAGCGCCGTTTGCGGGAGGAAAACCTGCGCTTCAAGCAGGTGGTGCTGGAGGTAAAAATGCAGCTCGCCAGCTGGCACCTGCATGCGTCAGCCATGGACCTTACGCGCCTGGCCGATGCCCTGGGCTACAACGACCTGGCGGCGTTTTCCCGCGCCTTTAAAAACCACCACGGCCTGGCGCCGTCACGTTGGCGCGAACAGCACCAGGGCAGCCTCAGGCCGCCCACTTGATCAGCACGATGCCCAGCGCCACCGCAATCGCCGCCGATATCCGCCGGCGGCCAAAGGGCTCCTTGAACAGCAAGGTGGCCATCAGCGCGCCGATGATCACGCTGCTTTCGCGCAGGGCGGCGATCTTGGCCACGTTGTCCAGGGTCATGGCCCATAACACCAGGCCATAGGCCGAGCAGTAGGTGATGCCGCCAAATACCGAGATACCACCGTATTGGCGGATATGCCGAACCAGGGCAGGGCGGCGTTGCCAGGCGGCATACAGCGGCAGTGGCACGCTCAGCACCAGGGTGAAATACACCAGGTAATGCAATACGCCCTCGGCGGTGCGTACGCCATAGGCATCCAGCACCGTATACAAGGCCACGCACACTCCTGCGCCCAGGGCATTGCGCGGTGCGCGCCACTGTTGGGTCAGGTGCAGCAAACTCAGCACCCCCAGCGACAGCACCACCACCCCGGCCACCCCCAGCCACGGCAGGCGCTCGCCCAGCCATAGCGCGGCAAACACCACCACCAGCAACGGCGGCAAGCCGCGCACCAACGGGTACACCTGGCCGAAGTCACCGTAGTGGTAAGCACGCAGCAGAAACCAGCGATAGAACTGGTTCACCAGCACCGACAAGCCGATCACCACCCACACCTCGGGCGGCGGCAACGGCACCAGTGGCAATAGCGCCAAGGCCAGCAGAAAGGCCACGCCGTCGACCACTGCCATCGATGACAAACGATCGTTGCTGGACTTGACCACCGCATTCCAACTGGCGTGCATAAACGCCGAAATCAATACCAGCAGGGTGGCCAGGTTGGCGTTGGACATAGGGGGCGGCCCTTGGACAGAAGGCCGCCAGCATGCCAAGGCGCAGGGCATCGCGCCAGCGCGGGGGCTACATGCCGTTGGCGAACTCGGCGTTGTCCATGGTGATCAAGCCGCGTAGCGGCTGCATGGCCTGGGCGTAGTGCGCGAGCATCTGTAGGGTCCAGTCGGCACGCTGGCGAATACGCTGGTCGTCGCTGCTGTGCGCTTCGCCTGCGTTCATCACGCTTTCTACCTGGCGCACGATCAGGTGTTCAGGCAGGTAGCAGACGCGGTTGTTCTTGTAGCTGGAGGCGCGCATTTCGCTCAGTGGATAGGCACCGCCCTGGCCGGAAGAAATGCTCACCAGCAGCGCCGGCTTGTGCCCCAGTTCCCGGTAGCCGGCGAACATAAACAGGTTTTTGATCGCCGGGGCGGCCATGCCATGCCATTCCGGGGCGAGCACCACCACCGCATCGGCCTCCCGCAGCACCTGGGCGTGGTCGTTCCAGACGCCGTTAAGGTCCTCGCCGGGCCACAACGGCAGCGGCGAGCGCGCCAGGTCAATGACCTGCGGCGCGGCGCACAGGCCGAGCGCTTGCAGGCGCTGGCCAAGGTAGGCAGCAACCTTGGCCGATTGGCTATTGGCGCGGCTGGAGCCGACGATCAGGGCAATAGATACAGTCATTGGGCTAACTCGTTTTCAGGCTGGTGTTGAGGGGCTTTCTGGCGGCTGCGTACCAGTGGCCAGAACAGTTCTTCCTGCCAGCTCACCGGGTTGAGGTCTTCGATGCCATAGGTTTGCGGGCGGCGGCGGGTGATCTTGGCGGTGCCGAAAATCACGTCCCAGAGAAACAGCAGGTTGCCGAAGTTGCCCTTGTAGTGGGTGACGCCATCGGTGGCATTCAGGCCGTGGTGGGCCGAGTGGGTGGAGGGCGTGGAAATGGTCCGCTCCAGTACCCACATCAGCGGGCGCAGCGCCTTGATCTGGTAGAGCTTGGCGTCCCAGAGAACGCTGCTATGGGCGCCGAAAATCACCAGCATCTTGACGATCAGGTAGGGGTAATAGATGGGCGCCAGGCCCATGTAGATCAGCGCGCCGGCAAACCACAGGCCTGGCATCAGCAGGTAATAGAAGCTGTTATTGCGGTAGACGATGCGGATGCTCATATACGGCGCCGAATGATGGGCGCGGTGCAGGGCATACAGAAACGGCACCTTGTGGGTCAGGCGGTGCCACCAGTACTGGGTCATATCATCGAACAGCAGGAACAGGCCCAGGCCAGCCCACCAGGGCAGGTTCACCAGGCTGTTTTTAAGCGCAGGCGCGCTGTGGTCGAGCAGGGTGTTGGTGAGGAACATCACCAGCGGGAAGGTCACGCCCAGCAGCAGGCTGGAACCGATGATTTCAATCATCACGTCACGGCGGCCGCCCTTGGGTTGGCGAAAGCACGCGCAGGCCAGTTCCAGCAGGATAAAACCGAAGAAAATCAGGGCTACGACGGCAATGGGGCTATTGGTGATCGTTGTTATAGTCATGGCATTCTCTCGTCAGGCCGATACGGCCAATGCCCCGCTATAAGAAACCATGAGCTCGACAAACCACATGCGCGAACCGGACAGAAACCTGGGAGAACTGGCCAATCCCGATACAACGGCCAAGCCCCAACCGTTGCAGCGTTTTCATCGTGGGCCCTTGGGCAC
>JBCECW010000169.1:0-912 GCA_039207785.1 Pseudomonas sp.
TGTTGGTGAAGCAGAGCAGGTTCTCGTTGAAGCTGTCGTTCCACTGCAGAGCGACTTCAACGCCCACGCCGTCGTCACGCTGTACGTTGAAATGGAACACCTGGTTGACCGCAGTCTTGTTGGTGTTCAGGTATTCAACAAACGCACGCAGGCCACCTTCGTACTTGAACAGCTCTTCCTTGCCGGTGCGCTCGTCCTTCAACAGGATGCCGACGCCGGAGTTAAGGAAGGACAATTCGCGCAGACGCTTGGCCAGAATATCCCAGCTGAAATGGATGTTCTGGAAGGTCTCTTCGGACGGTTTGAAGTGGATCTGGGTACCGGTTTTATCGGTATCACCCACGGTGCGCATGGGGGCCTGAGGCACGCCATGCACGTAGGTTTGCTCCCATACCTTGCCGCTACGACGCACCGTCAGCAGCAGCTCCTTGGAGAGCGCGTTAACCACCGAGACGCCCACGCCGTGCAGGCCGCCGGATACCTTATAGGAGTTATCGTCGAACTTACCGCCGGCGTGCAGCACGGTCATGATGACCTCGGCTGCGGATACGCCTTCTTCTTTATGCACATCAACCGGAATAGCGCGGCCGTTGTCGCGCACGGTGATGGCTTCGTCCGGGTGGATGGTGATGCTGATGTCGTCGCAGTGGCCGGCCAGGGCTTCGTCGATGGAGTTGTCGACCACCTCGAACACCATATGGTGCAGACCGCTACCATCGTCGGTGTCACCGATATACATACCGGGCCGCTTGCGTACGGCGTCCAGGCCTTTCAGCACTTTGATGCTGGACGAGTCGTACGTTTGATTTTCGCTCATGCCTTCACTCCCGATGGTCGTGGGTCTGGTTTATACTGCATTGTTCCACTTGGAACACAGCAACTGGCTTTTCCGTCTGCCAGCCTTCCCTCAAC
>JBCECW010000169.1:922-7490 GCA_039207785.1 Pseudomonas sp.
TTTCAGTACCTTGATACTGTTGGAGTCGTACGTTTGGTTTTCGCTCATGCCTTACTCCCGGTGGTCGTGGGTCTGGGTGATACGCCCATGTTCCACGTGGAACATGGAAACTGGCGTATCCGTTTGCCAGCCATCGCTCAACAATTCATGGTCTACACAGGTGATAAAAACCTGGCAGTTCAACTCTTCTAATAAACGGCACAGCGCGTTTCGATGCTGCTCATCCAGTTCGGAGGGCAAGTCATCCACCAGATAAATGCACTGGCCGCGTCGTGCCTGACTAACCAAATGCCCTTGGGCAATTCGCAGGGCACAAACCACTAACTTCTGTTGGCCCCGCGAAAGAATTTCAGCGGCGTTATGAGCGCCAAAACGCAGGCGCAAATCGGCGCGTTGTGGGCCGGCTTGGGTATGGCCGAGCTGCTGGTCGCGCTGAAGCGAAGTGTTCAGCACCGCTTGCAAATCCCGGTCTTTATCCCACCCTCGGTAGTAACTGAGGGTCAGTCCTTCCAACTCCACAAGCTCGCGAAGCACGTCCTCGAAAACCGGTTTCAGTGCCTGGATATAACTGCGGCGATAGCCATCAATTTCATCACTAGCAAGGCACAGTTCACGGTCCCAGGCGGCCTGCGAAGCGGCGTCAAGTGTACCATGCCGCAGCCACGAGTTTCGTTGCCGCAAGGCCTTCTGCAGCCGCTGCCAGGCCGGCATAAAACGTGGTTCCACGTGGAACACACCCCAATCCAGAAACTGCCGGCGAATTTTTGGGGCCCCTTCCAATAGGCGAAAACTGTCCGGGTTGATCACCTGCAACGGTAACGTCTCGGCCAATTGCGCAGCACTGCGTGCGTTCTGCCCATCGATACGAATCTGAAACTCTCCCTGCCGATCGCGGGAAACACCCAGGTTGCTCTGACCGCCTTCTGCCAGTTCGACCTGGCCAAAGACCGTGCAGGCTTCCTGTTCGTATTGGATGACGGGCAACAAGCGTGCGCTGCGAAACGAGCGAGCAAGACCGAGCAAATGAATGGCCTCCAGCAGGCTGGTTTTACCGCTGCCGTTGGCGCCAGAAAGGATATTGATGCGAGGGGAGGGGGAGAGGGTCACCGGGTGCAGATTGCGCACCGCGGTGACCGTGACGCGACTGAGGGACATCTAGACGACGCTATTCGAGATCAGAGGCGCATCGGCATAACAACGTAAGCGGAGTCATCGTTATCCGACTCTTGCACCAGGGCGCTGCTGTTGGAGTCCGACAGAATCAGGCGAACCTGTTCAGTGGTCATCACACCCAGCACGTCGAGCAGGTAGCTCACGTTAAAGCCGATTTCCAGCGAACCGCCGTTGTAATCAACGGCCACTTCTTCCTCGGCTTCTTCCTGTTCAGGGTTGTTGGCCTGAATTTTCAACAGGCTGTTGGCCAGTTGCAGACGGATGCCGCGGTATTTTTCGTTGGAGAGAATTGCGGTACGGCTGAAGGCTTCACGCAGGGCCTGGCGGTCGCCCAGTACCAGCTTGTCACCGCCTTTAGGCAGCACACGCTCGTAGTCCGGGAACTTGCCGTCGACCAGCTTGGAGGTGAAGGTGAACTCGCCGGTGGTCGCGCGAATATGGTGCTGACCCAGGACGATATCGACGGTGCCATCTTGCTCAGTCAGCAGACGCGCCAGCTCGAGAATACCTTTGCGCGGCACGATGACCTGGTGACGGTCAGCCTGCTCGATGCCAGCTTCCATGGAGCACATGGCCAGACGGTGGCCGTCGGTAGCCACGGCGCGCAGCACACCAGTTTGCACTTCGATCAGCATGCCATTGAGGTAGTAGCGCACGTCTTGTTGCGCCATGGCGAAACTGGTGCGCTCGATCAGGCGACGCAGCTTGCTTTGCACCAGGGAGAACGTGAACGAGCCTGGGCCTTCTTCCACGGTAGGGAAGTCATTGGCCGGCAGGGTCGACAGGGTAAAACGGCTACGGCCAGCCTTGACCACCAGCTTGGTGTCATCAACGCGGATATCGATCAACGCGTCGTTGGGCAGGCTTTTGCAGATATCCATCAGCTTGCGCGCCGGCACCGTGATTTCACCGGACTCGGCCGGCTCTTCCAGAGTGACACGCCCAACCAGTTCGACTTCAAGGTCGGTACCGGTCAGCGACAGTTGCTGGCCATCGACCACCAACAGCACGTTAGACAGCACCGGCAGCGTCTGCCGGCGTTCAACCACGCCAGCGACCAGTTGCAACGGTTTCAACAGGGCTTCGCGTTGAATAGTGAAATGCATGGTCTCGTCCCTTTGCCTCAAAGGCTGCGTAATGGGTCAGGTGGTCAGCGTGCGCAGCAGGTTCTTGTAGTCCTCGCGGATGTCCGCGTCGGATTCCCTAAGTTCAGCAATCTTACGGCATGCGTGCAACACCGTGGTGTGATCACGACCGCCGAAAGCATCGCCAATTTCCGGCAGGCTATGGTTGGTCAATTCTTTGGATAAGGCCATAGCCACTTGCCGTGGTCGGGCCACTGAACGCGAGCGGCGCTTGGACAGCAAGTCGGAAATCTTGATCTTGTAGTACTCGGCGACCGTGCGCTGAATATTGTCGACGCTGACGAGTTTGTCTTGCAGCGCCAACAGGTCTTTAAGCGACTCGCGAATCAGCTCGATGGTGATATCGCGGCCCATAAAATGCGCGTGAGCGATAACGCGTTTAAGCGCGCCTTCCAGCTCGCGGACGTTGGAGCGAATGCGCTGGGCAATAAAGAAGGCTGCATCGTGAGGCAGATCGACCTTGGCCTGGTCGGCCTTTTTCATCAGGATCGCCACGCGGGTTTCCAGCTCGGGTGGCTCTACCGCAACGGTAAGGCCCCAGCCGAAGCGCGACTTGAGCCGCTCTTCCAACCCTTCGATTTCCTTCGGATAACGGTCGCTGGTAAGAATCACCTGCTGACCGCCCTCCAGCAGGGCGTTGAAGGTGTGGAAAAACTCTTCCTGCGAGCGTTCTTTCTTGGCGAAGAATTGAATGTCGTCAATCAACAGCGCGTCCACCGAACGGTAGAAGCGCTTGAACTCATTGATGGCGTTTAGCTGCAACGCCTTGACCATATCCGCCACGAAACGCTCGGAATGCAGGTACACAACCTTGGCGTTCGGATTCTTCTTTAATAGGTGGTTACCCACAGCATGCATCAAGTGGGTTTTACCCAGGCCGACACCGCCATAGAGAAAGAGCGGGTTATAGCCATGCTTGGGGTTATCAGCCACCTGCCAGGCCGCCGCACGCGCCAGCTGGTTGGATTTACCTTCGACGAAATTCTCGAAGGTAAAGGTGCGGTTCAGGTAACTGGTGTGCTTGAGCGCACCCTCGACCTGCACGGTACGCTCGGTACGCACCGGCGCGGTTTGCGTGCTGGCACCGGCCATGGGATCGAAACTGGCGCGCGACGGCTCGCTGGTTACCGCCACAGCCGCCGGCTCTTCGCGGACAGGCGCTGGTGCAACGGCAGCGGGTTGCGGTGGCGCAGGCATCGGCATGGGTGAGCGGGTAACGGCAGCGCGCTTGCTACCTATTAATAAGGAGATCGCCGGCGCCATGCCCTCGCTGCGTTCGTGCAGCAATTCGAGCAAGCGCCCCATGTATTTTTCGTTAACCCAATCAAGCACAAAGCGGTTGGGTGCAAATACACGCAGCTCATCGCTGGAGGCTTCAACCTGCAGCGGACGAATCCAGGTATTGAATTGCTGGGCCGGCAGCTCATCGCGTAGAAGCTCTACACACTGCTGCCAAAGTTCCACAGACACAGAAATCCCCTAATACAAATAGGCCACAAGGCCAAAAACTGCTGGCATTGTACCCACACCCCTGGGTAGTTATCCACACGCAGGTAAAAGTTTTCGCCACGTAAAATCAAGGCCTTATTTGATTTTCAAGCGATAAAAAACGGCCTTCAGGAAACCTGTGGATAACCAAGCCTGAGCCGACGGGATAAGCGTGAGGAAAAGTGCGTGGATAACCGCCCTGTGCATAAAATCCACTTTCATCCCCAGCTTGTACGCAGGCTTGGTACAGCCTACACACCTGTTCTGGACAGGGTTATCATCCGCTGCAAGCCACGATGCACTAGCCCTCACGCGGCTTATCCACAGAAGGGTCGCCGGCTAAGAGTAGTTAATATTTCAAAAAAGATTTAAATCTCTCTTCTTAATATTCTTTATTTACCTGCCCAGCACCTTTCAGCCCCTTTTCCTAGAGAAATGCTGGTTGGAAATTGACCTGACCGCCTGGTTTCTCTAGAATCGCCGGTCTCTTAAAACGGGGGCCATTCCGGCCCGTTGTCGACCACCCAGGTAACGCACCATGAAACGCACTTTCCAACCAAGCACTATCAAGCGCGCTCGCACCCACGGTTTCCGTGCCCGTATGGCTACCAAGAACGGCCGCGCTGTTCTGTCCCGCCGTCGTGCCAAAGGCCGTAAGCGCCTGGCCGTTTGATTATTCGGCATCGGTGGTGAGTCAAGACTTCAGTCGGGAAAAGCGCCTGCTGACCCCTCGACAATTCAAGACAGTCTTTGACTCCCCCAGCGGTAAGGTTCCGGGTAAGAACGTCCTGCTCCTCGCGCGCAACAACGATCTCGATCATCCCCGCCTGGGTTTGGTTATCGGCAAGAAGAGCGTCAAGCTCTCTGTTGAGCGCAATCGCCTCAAACGAGTCATCCGCAATTCATTCCGTCTCAACCAGGACAACCTGGTGGGCTGGGATATTGTGGTTGTCGCGCGCAAAGGCCTAGGCGATTTGGACAACCCTGAATTGGCACACCAATTCGGCAAACTCTGGAAACGCTTGGCAAGAAGTAGCAAGCCAAGCCCGCAAAACCTTACCGAAGCAGGGGTTACCGACAGTCCCCATGCGTAAACTGGCACTCGCTTCGATTCAGGTTTATCGCTACGCCATCAGTCCATTGATGGCCAGTCACTGTCGTTTCTACCCCAGCTGTTCCTGCTACGCGTATGAAGCCATCGAACACCATGGTTTCATACGCGGCGGCTGGCTGACGCTCCGTCGGCTAGGTCGTTGTCACCCATGGAATCCCGGCGGTTACGATCCGGTTCCAGGCGCCCCCATTTCCCGACCCCCTTCGATGGCCGAGTAATCATGGATATTAAACGCTCGATCCTGATCGCCGCGCTCGCAATCGTGTCCTACGTCATGGTTCTCAAGTGGAACGAAGACTACGGGCAGACGGCCTTGCCGACTGCGAACACTGCCGCTGCGACCAGCAACACCGCTGCGCTGCCCGACGTTCCTGCTGTAGCCAACACTGGCGCCAGCGACGTACCGAGCGCGCCGTCCGCCCAACCGGAAGCCACGGCTGCTGCGCCCCAGGCCAGCAAAGACCTGATCCGGGTAAAGACCGACGTGCTTGAGCTGGCCATCGACCCGGCGGGTGGCGACATCGTTCAACTGAGCCTGCCGCAATATCCACGCCGCCAGGACCGCCCGGACGTACCGTTCCAGCTGTTCGACAACGGCAACGAGCGTATCTACCTGGCCCAGAGCGGCCTGATCGGTGGCGCCAATGCCCCGGACTCGGCCAGCAACGTGCGCCCGGTTTGGCAAAGCGCCCAGCGCAGCTATCAATTGGCTGACGGCCAGAACAGCCTGGTGGTGGATCTCACCTACAGCCTGAACGGCGTCAACTACATCAAGCGTTTCAGCTTCAAACGCGGTTTGAACCTGGAATGCTCGAGCAAAGAACAAGAGCTGAAAAAACCAGGTTGCGTCGATCCTTCCTCCTACCAGGTTGAAGTGCGTTACCTGATCGACAACCAGAGCAACGTCGCCTGGGCCGGCAACATGTTTGCCCAACTCAAGCGCGACAACAGCGACGACCCGTCGAAAACCGCCGCGACCAGCACCGCCACCTACCTCGGTGCGGCAATGGCCACGCACGACTCGGCGTACAAGAAAGTGTCGATGAAAGACATCGACAAGGCACAAGCCAAGGAAACCGTGAAAGGCGGTTGGATTGCCTGGCTGCAGCACTACTTCGTCACTGCGTGGATTCCAGCGCAAGACGTTGAAAACAACGTGCAGACACGCAAAGACGCCAACGGTAACTACATCATCGGCTACACCAGCCCGACCATCAGCGTCGCCGCCGGTAGCAAAGGTGAAGTCGCCGCTACCCTGTATGCCGGTCCGAAAATTCAGAAACACCTGGGCTCCCTCGCCCCTGGCCTGGAACTGACCGTCGACTACGGCATCCTGTGGTTTATCGCCCAGCCGATCTTCTGGCTGCTGCAACATATCCACAGCATCCTCGGCAACTGGGGCTGGTCGATCATCGTCCTGACCATGCTGATCAAAGGTCTGTTCTTCCCGCTTTCGGCAGCCAGCTACAAGTCGATGGCGCGTATGCGTGCCGTGGCACCGAAACTGGCAGCACTGAAAGAACAGCATGGCGATGACCGGCAGAAAATGTCGCAGGCCATGATGGAGCTGTACAAGAAAGAGAAGATCAATCCGTTGGGTGGCTGCCTGCCAATCCTGGTACAGATGCCGGTGTTCCTGGCCTTGTAC
>JBCECW010000170.1:0-7489 GCA_039207785.1 Pseudomonas sp.
CCCTACACAGCACCTACGCTCGGCCTCCTGGGAGGGCGGGGTAGATCAAGATCAACAGCAGATCAAAAGCCCCTCTCCCCAGCCCTCTCCCGCAGGCGGGAGAGGGGGCCGACCGCACGCGGCTTTCGGCCTTTAGTCACCCCTCGCCCGCTTGTGGGCGGCCGGCTAGGTGAGAGGGGCCGGGGGTGAGGGCAGAGCGGGTCAGAACACTTCGTTGGGTTGCACGATTCCGTGCTTCTTCATCTTTCGATAAAGCGTCGAGCGCGAGATGCCGAAGCTCTCTGCCGCGGCGGTGATATTCCATTGATGCTGGCGCAACGTGGCATACAAATGCCGTACTTCATCGCCGCCCAATTGCTCGGCCAGGTTGCTGCTGGCTGCCACCACCGGCGCACTCAGCGTCAGCGGGGCAGTGAGCAGTTCCGCTGGCAAACAATCGCCATCAATCACCCCATCCTCCGCCAGTGCCACGGCATAGCGCAGGCTGTTCAACAGCTGGCGGATATTGCCCGGCCAGGCGAAGCCCAGGAGCCGCGCCCGGGCCTCGGTGCTTAGGCGCAAACCACGTGCGCCGGGCTGCGCGGCGAGTAGCTGCTCAATCAGTTGCTCGCGATCAGCGCGTTCACGCAGTGCGGGCAAATGCAGGGTCATGCCGCTCAAGCGGTAGAACAGGTCTTCGCGGAATTGCTTGGCGGCGATCATCCCGGCCAGGTCCTGGTGGGTGGCTGAGACCACCTGCACATCCAGCGGCACCGGTGCCTCGGCGCCCAGGGGGGAGATCTCGCGTTCGGCCAGCACCCGTAACAAACGGGTTTGCAGATGCGCCGGCATATCGCCGATTTCATCAAGAAACAGGGTGCCGCCATTGGCCTGTTCGAGCTTGCCTTTCATGCCTTTTTTGTTGGCACCGGTAAAGCTGCCGCTGCGGTAACCGAATAGCTCGCTTTCGATCAGACTCTCGGGAATCGCCGCGCAGTTAAGCGCCACAAAGGGCCCGCTGCGGCGCGCGCTGGCCTGGTGGATGGCGCGGGCGAAGGCTTCCTTGCCGGTGCCGGTTTCGCCGGTGATCAGCACGGCAATCCCTTTGTCCAGCACCTTGCGAATCCGCCGCACGCCTTGTTGCAGCAGCGGGTCGTTGCCGCCCAGCTGGTCCAGTTGCGGATGCTGCTGGGCCGTGGGTTTTGCCGGCGCGGTGACGACTTGCGCCGGCCGTACCCGGCCCACCGGAATACGCAGGCCGACGTCCACCAGGGCTTCGTCGATCAGCGCGCGCATCTGCACGCCACGGGCGCCGCCGCTGGTCATGCTGAGCAGTTCGTCGACGCTGGCCGGCAGCAGGGTGTCGATACGCCGGTCGAGCAGGGCCTGGTGTTGCACCTGGTCGTAGGCCACAAAGGCGGCGCGGTTGGCGCCGATGATGCGGCCGCCTTCGTCGATGGCCAGCAACTGTTCGTTGGCCAGATCCGTGATGTCGTCGCGGGGTTTGATCGCCAGGGTCAGGCAGTCGCGGTAGCGCTGGCGGAAGTGCGCGTTTTCGATCAGCCGCGCATACATGATCACCAACTGCAGGGTGAGGTATTGCGCTTCCTTGGGCCCATCGCTGTTCAGGCTGGTGGCGTTCAGGCAGCCACGCAGCAAACCCTGGGCATCGAAGATCGGCGCCACCGAGCAGCTCAGGCGGAAGTTGGCGGTGAGGAAATGCTCTTCGCGGTGAATGGTCATCGCCTGTTCCGCCGCCAGGGCGGTGCCGATGCCGTTAGTGCCGGCCACCGATTCGTCCCAGCGCGCACCCACGATCAGCCCCGACTGGGTATAGGGGGCACGGGCATTTGGCAGGCGCGAGTCGAGGGTGATGCCGTGTTCATCGCTTAACAGCACGGCAAAGCCGGCCTGCACCACGCGCTTGGCCAGGCCGGTGACGCCCTGGCTGGCGATGGCCAGGTATTCCTGGTGCTGTTGCTGGTGCTGGCGGATTTCTTCGGCGGTGAGGATATGTTTGACGTTCACCGCCCGCGGGTTGAGCTGGTACAGGTTGACGCTGCGGTAGAGCGACTCGGCGATCACCCGGTCAGGGTGAAAGCTGCGCTCGGGAAAGTGGTCTTTGACAAAGGCTGCCAGTTCGCTGGCATTGGTTTCCACGGCATGCAAAGGCATAGCAGTACTCCCGGTGCCAATGCCGTCAGCGGGTGAGGCGCTGCGGCTTGGCGATTGTTTTTGTAGTGACGACGCGCTGCAACGGGGCAAAACGCTGTTCGAGTGCTGCAACCATAGCCCGATGGTCTACCTCTTGCAGTCATCCTTCCGTCGCATGCCGGCTTAACCAGCAAGCGACATGCCCAAAGCCGGACGCCTCGCCACAAGGCCCGAGCCAGCGCGCCGCAAGGCCTGCAGGTCCGGGAAGGGTGGCGAGGGTGGGTGTGCCACGGATGACACACCTGTCGCAACACGCTGGGTCAGGTGTCGCAACGGCGCTACTAAATCAGGGGCAAAACTCGTTCGAAAGTAGCATTCGGCGGGTTAGACCCTGGTGGTTAACTCAGGCTGTCGGTGAAAACCGGCATGCGTAATTGCAGCACTCCCTTAACAAGAAGAGGAACGACCCATGTGGACTAAACCCGCCTACACCGACCTGCGTATTGGTTTTGAAGTGACCATGTACTTCGCCAATCGTTGAGCCTTGGTGGTTGTAAGTGCCCCGGTCAGCCGGGGCATTTGCCCGTGTTGGTTTTACTTGGTAAGCCCCTATGTATATCCAGATTCTCGGTTCCGCTGCCGGTGGTGGTTTTCCCCAGTGGAACTGCAATTGCCGTAACTGCCGTGGCGTGCGCGCCGGCACCTTGCGCGCGCAGCCGCGCACCCAGTCGTCCATTGCCTTGAGCGACGATGGCGAGCATTGGATTCTGTGCAATGCCTCGCCGGATATCCGCGTGCAACTGGAGTCATTCCCCAAGCTGCAACCGGCGCGCGCGCTGCGCGATACCGCGATTGGCGCGGTGATTTTGCTGGACAGCCAGATCGACCACACCACCGGCCTGCTCAGCCTGCGTGAAGGCTGCCCGCACCCGGTGTGGTGTACCGAGATGGTTCACCAGGACCTGAGCACCGGCTTTCCCTTGTTTCCCATGCTTAGCCACTGGAACGGCGGCTTGCAGCACAACCTGATCAAGCTGGACGGCGAGCCGTTCAGCATCCCTGCCTGCCCAGGCCTGCGTATTACCGCCATTGCCCTGCGCAGCAGCGCGCCGCCGTATTCGCCGCATCGCGGCAACCCCCATCCGGGCGACAACATTGGTTTGTTTGTCGAAGACAGCCGCACTGGCCGTTCGCTGTTTTATGCACCAGGCCTGGGCCAGGTCGACGATCAATTGCTGGCCTGGATGGGCCGCGCCGATTGCTTGCTGGTAGACGGCACGCTATGGCGCGACGACGAAATGCGTGTCTGCGAAGTGGGCGACAAGCTGGGCAGCGAGATGGGCCATCTGGCCCAGAGCGGGCCGGGCGGGATGATCGACGTGCTTGATGGTGTGCAAGGCCCGCGCAAGGTGCTTATCCATATCAACAACACCAACCCGATTCTCGATGTGGACTCGCCGGAGCGGGCGATCCTGACCGAACACGCCATCGAGGTGGCGTGGGATGGCATGAGCATCGAACTGTGAAGCCGTAGGGTGCGCTCCGCGCACCAAGCGATTGGCGCGTCAACGCCATGGTGCGCGTAGCACACCCTACGGACCGCGTTAGCCAATGCAGCACCGATAACAATAAAAGGATCACTGCATGCAACAGACTGCCCTGACCCCCGCCGAATTCGAACAGGCGCTGCTTGCCAAAGGCGCCTACTACCATATCCACCACCCCTTCCATGTGGCGATGTATCAAGGCCGCGCCAGCCGCGAGCAGATCCAGGGCTGGGTCGCCAATCGCTTTTACTACCAGGTGAATATCCCGCTCAAGGATGCCGCCATCCTGGCCAACTGCCCGGACCGCGACACCCGCCGCGAATGGGTGCAGCGCATCCTCGACCACGACGGTGCGCCGGGTGAGGCGGGCGGTATCGAAGCCTGGCTGCGTTTGGCCGAAGCCGTTGGCCTGGACCGCGAGCAGGTACTGTCCCAGGAACTGGTACTGCCTGGCGTGCGCTTTGCCGTCGACGCCTATGTGAACTTCGCCCGCCGCGCCAGTTGGCAGGAGGCGGCCAGCAGTTCGTTGACCGAGCTGTTTGCTCCGCAGATCCACCAGTCGCGCCTGGACAGTTGGCCGCAGCATTACCCGTGGATTGACGCCGCCGGTTACGACTATTTCCGCAGCCGCCTCAAGCAGGCGCGCCGCGATGTCGAGCATGGTCTGCGGATCACCCTGGCGCACTACACCACCTGGGAGAGCCAGCAACGCATGCTGGAAATCCTGCAATTCAAACTCGACATCCTGTGGACCATGCTCGATGCCATGAGCATGGCCTACGAACTGAACCGCCCGCCGTATCACACGGTGACCGACGCCAACGTATGGCACCGGGGGATTGCCCTATGACGCCTGTGGATAAAATCCCGACCCTGCGCCGTGGCTACCGCTTTCAATGGGAGCCGGCGCAAGCTTGCCATGTGCTGCTGTACCCCGAGGGCATGATCAAGCTCAACGACAGCGCCAGTGAGATTTTCAAGCTGATCGACGGCCGCCAGGATGTAGCCGCCATCATCGCCAACCTCAGCCAGCGCTTTCCCGATGTGCCGGGTATCGACGAAGACATCTTCGCCTTTATGGAGGTGGCCAGTGCTCAGTTCTGGATCGAACTCCGTTAAACCAGGCCCGCCCCTCTGGCTGCTGGCCGAGCTGACCTACCGCTGCCCGCTGCAATGCCCCTACTGCTCCAACCCCCTGGACTTTGCCCAGCAGGGCAAGGAGCTGACTACCGCGCAGTGGATCGAGGTGTTTCGCCAATCGCGGGAAATGGGCGCCGCGCAGTTGGGTTTTTCCGGCGGTGAGCCGCTGGTACGCCAAGACCTGGCCGAGCTGATCAAGGCCGCCCGCGATATGGGCTACTACACCAACCTGATTACCTCCGGCATTGGCCTCACGGAAAAGCGTATTGCCGAATTCAGTGAGGCCGGGCTAGACCATATCCAGATCAGCTTTCAGGCGGCCGACGAGGAGGTGAACAATATGCTCGCCGGCTCGAAAAAAGCCTTTGCCCAGAAGCTGGCCATGGCCCGCGCGGTCAAGGCCCACGGCTATCCGATGGTGCTGAACTTTGTTACCCACCGGCACAATATCGACCGCATCGAACGCATCATCGACCTGTGCCTGGAGCTGGAAGCCGACTTTGTCGAATTGGCCACCTGCCAGTTCTATGGCTGGGCCGAACTCAATCGCGCGGGGCTGCTGCCCACCCGTGCGCAACTGGCCAATGCCGAGCGCATTACCAATGAATACCGCGCCCGCCTGGAAGCACAGAACCACCCGTGCAAACTGATTTTCGTCACCCCCGACTACTACGAAGAACGGCCCAAGGCCTGTATGAACGGCTGGGCCAATCTGTTTCTCGATATCACCCCCGATGGCACCGCCTTGCCCTGCCACAGCGCGCGGCAATTGCCGGTGCAATTTCCCAATGTGCTGGAACACAGCATCAGCCATATCTGGAACGAGTCCTTTGGCTTCAACCGTTTTCGTGGCGATGACTGGATGCCCGAGCCGTGCCGCTCCTGCGATGAAAAACACAAGGACTTCGGCGGCTGCCGCTGCCAGGCCTTTATGCTCACGGGGGACGCCAGCAATGCCGACCCGGTGTGCAGCAAGTCGGCCCACCACGGCGTGATCCTGGCCGCGCGCGAGGAGGCCGAGCGAGCCTCGGCGGGTATGCAGGCGCTGACCATGCGCAATGAAAAGGCATCACGGTTGATTGTGAAGGTTTGATCGGTGGGCACAGAAGCGTACGCTCTAGCGCACCTACCGGAGCCTTCTCTCATGCCTGATAGCTCGGCGCGTTACGGTTTTTTTCCCAGCGATTGGTCGGCCCGCCAGGCGGCCTCGGCCAGCCGCGACTTCGGCGAGCTCAAGGTCGGCGCCCAGGGGCTGTTCTGGGTGGAGTTCAATCCGCAGGACGGCCGCAATACCCTCTGGCGCTGGCATGGCCAGCAGGCGCAATGCCTGACGCCGCCGCACCTGTCCCTGCGTAGCCGCGTGCACGAGTACGGCGGCGGGGTGTTCTGCCTGACCGAGCAGGGCGTGGCCTTTGTTAACGACAGCGATCAACAGCTCTACGAACAACGCCTGGGCGATGGCCGCGTGCGCCGGCTGGGCGATGCCTCCCTGTGCCGCTACGGTGATTTGCAGTTCGACCCGCTGGCCCAGGCGCTGATTGCGGTAGAGGAATGCCATGGCCAGGGGCGGGTGCGTAATCGCCTGGTCAGCGTGGCCCTGGTCGACGGCCATCGCCGGGTGCTGGCCGAAGGTGCGGATTTCTATAGCTCGCCGGTGCTCAGCGACGATGGCCAACGCCTGGCCTGGATTGAATGGGACCGCCCCGCGCAGCCCTGGACCCATACCCGCCTATGTGCCGCCCGCCGTGATAGCCGAGGCCAGTGGCCGCTGCTGCAGGTCATGGCAGGCAGTGACGGCGAGGAATCATTGCAGCAGCCGCGCTTTACCGCCGCCGGCGATTTGCTTTGCCTGAGCGACCGCGATGGCTGGTGGCAACCGTGGGGCGAGGTGCCGGGCCACTGGCAGCGTTTGCCCCACGCCCATGACAGCGACCATGGCAGCGCCCCGTGGCAATTGGGGGCGTGCAGCTATCTGCCGCTGGACGATGGCGGCTTATTGCTAAGCCGCTTGGTAAACGGTTGGGGCCAGTTGCTGGTGCAAGACGCGGCCGGTGCCGAGCAGCGCCTGGCGGCCGGCTATAGCCGTTTTCGCGCGTTGGCGGTTGATGGCGATTTTTTCTACTGCATTGCGGCGGCGCCTGAGCGCTTGTCGGCAATCCTGGCCATCAGCCGCCGCGATGGCGGGGTGCAGATTCTGGCCGGCGGCGAGCAACCGTTGGCCGCTAAACAACTGGCCATGCCGCAAACGCTGGAATACGCCAGTGGTGGCGAGCATGCCTATGGTTTTTTCTACGCACCGCCCCAGCGTTCGGCGTTGGCCGAGCAGCCGCCCTTGGTGGTGTTTCTGCATGGCGGGCCGACCTCGGCGTGTTACCCGGTGTTCGACCCGCGTATCCAGTTCTGGACCCAGCGCGGCTTTGCCGTGGCCGACCTCAACTACCGAGGCAGCAGCGGCTTTGGCCGCGCCTATCGGCAACGGCTGGAAGGGCAGTGGGGCGTGATCGAGGTAGAGGATGCCGTGGCGGTGGTGGCCCATCTGGCGGCCGATGGGCGTATTGATCCGGCGCGGGCGTTTATCCGTGGCGGCAGTGCCGGAGGGTATACGGCGTTATGTGCGTTGGCCTTTCACACGGTTTTTCGTGTATGTTATAGTTTTTTTGGAGTTATCG
>JBCECW010000171.1:0-2380 GCA_039207785.1 Pseudomonas sp.
TCTGCTGTTCCAGCACGTACAGCAGGTGAACCGGGTTGGCGGCCACTTCGTGCGGGTCGAAGTTGAACACCTTGGACAGGATCTTGAACGCAAAGCGGGTCGACAGGCCGTTCATGCCTTCGTCCACGCCAGCGCTGTCGCGGTACTCCTGGATCGACTTGGCCTTGGGATCGGTGTCCTTGAGGTTTTCCCCGTCATACACGCGCATCTTCGAGTAGACGTTGGAGTTGTCCGGCTCTTTCAGGCGCGACAGCACGGAAAACTGCGCGAGCATTTTCAGGGTGTCGGGCGCGCAGTGGGCGTTGGCCAGGGAGCTGTTGAACAGCAGCTTGTCGTAGATTTTTATCTCGTCGTTTACCCGCAGGCAGTACGGCACCTTGACGATGTAAATCCGGTCGATAAACGCCTCGTTGTTCTTGTTGTTGCGGAAGCTGTGCCACTCCGATTCGTTGGAGTGGGCCAGCAGCACGCCCATAAAGGGAATGGCACCGAGGCCTTCGGTACTGTTGTAGTTACCTTCCTGGGTGGCAGTGAGCAGTGGGTGCAGCACCTTGATCGGTGCCTTGAACATCTCCACGAACTCCATCATCCCCTGGTTGGCACGGCACAGGGCGCCGGAGTAGCTGTAGGCGTCGGCGTCGTTCTGCGGGAATTCTTCCAGCTTGCGGATATCCACCTTGCCGACCAGGGCCGAGATGTCCTGGTTGTTGTCATCGCCCGGCTCGGTCTTGGCCACGGCAATCTGGTTAAGGATCGAAGGGTAGAGCTTGACCACGCGGAACTGGCTGATATCGCCACCGAACTCGGCCAGGCGCTTGGTCGCCCACGGCGACATGATGGTGCTCAGGTAACGCCGCGGAATACCGAAGTCTTCCTCCAGGATGGTGCCGTCTTCGGCCGGGTTGAACAGGCCCAGGGGTGATTCGAATACTGGGGAGCCCTTGATGGCATAGAAGGGCACCTTCTCCATCAGCTGTTTGAGTTTTTCCGCCAGCGAGGATTTACCGCCGCCCACCGGGCCCAAGAGGTAGAGGATCTGTTTCTTCTCTTCCAGGCCCTGCGCGGCATGGCGGAAGTAGGAAACGATCTGGTCGATGCACTCTTCCATGCCATGGAAGTCTTCAAACGCCGGATAGCGACGGATCACCTTGTTGGAGAAGATCCGCGACAGCCTGGAGTTGTGCGAGGTATCCACCAGCTCAGGCTCGCCAATGGCCATCAGCAAGCGCTCGGCTGCCGTGGCGTAAGCGCTCTTGTCCTGCTTGCACAGGTCGAGATATTCCTGAAGGGAATATTCCTCCTGGCGAGTCGCTTCGAAGCGTTGTTGGAAGTGGCTGAAAATACTCATGACGTCACCTCGCTTGTTGGTAGAGCCGGGCGGGATCGGTCGTGCGGGTGCTGGCAATCTGCCGATAAGTCGGCAAATGAGAATCCCCCAGAACACCTAAAGGTCGCTGCCGATAGCCCCGGAAGCCGGTGTGCCGGCTCTCCCCTGTATGGATGGCCTGAGGCTAAGGATAGTTCGGAATTGGAGAGGTCAAGGACCGACAAACGATAAGCATGTGTCGGTCTTTGTTACAGGAGGGCGAGAGGCCAGGCAGGGCGCGGGATAGACGGCTGGAAAAAATTATTCGGCAGAGTCGCTGGCCGTCTCGCCCGGATAGGTGGCGCGCCACAGTTCGAAGCCGCCGTCCAGGCTGTAGACCTCGGAGAAACCCTGGCTGACCAGGTACGCCGCCGCGCTCTGGCTAGAATTGCCGTGGTAGCAGGAGACGATCAGCGGTGCGTCGAGATCGGCATGGGTGATGAAGTCGTGCAGCGAATGGTTGTCCAGGTGCCGCGAGCCACTGATATGGCCCATGGCAAAGCTTTGTGGGTCACGGATATCCACCACCACGGCGCCTTGTTCGCGCAGGGCCTGGGCCTGTTCTGGAGGGATGCGTTTGAATTCGCTCATGGGCGTGGCTCCTGGCAGTCGCAGCGATGCTGCTCGCCGCTGTCGACGTTGAGTAAGGTCATCGCGCCGCCCCAGACGCAGCCGGTGTCCAGGGCAATAACGCCTGGCTCCGTGCAGCGGCCTTCGAGGGCGGCCCAGTGGCCGAAGATGATTTTCTGCCCGGCGGCCTTGCGCTGCTTGTGGCTGAACCACGGCAGGTAGCCGGGCGGGGCACTGCCTACGCCTTCCTTGGTTTTCAGGTCCAGGGTGCCGTCGGCTTTGCAAAAACGCATGCGGGTGAAGTAGTTGGTGATCACCCGTAGCCGTGTCACGCCCTTGAGGTCGCTGTCCCAGCGGCTGGGTTCGTTGCCGTACATGCCATCGAGAAACGGCAGCAGGCGAGCATCGTCGCGCAGCGCTTGCTCGACTTCATCGGCATAACGC
>JBCECW010000171.1:2390-7459 GCA_039207785.1 Pseudomonas sp.
GCATAACGCAGGGCCTTTTTCAGCGACCACTGCGGCGGAATGCCGGCATGCACCAGGGCGATATCGCGCTCTTCGTCGTAGTGCAGCAGTTTTTGCTGGCGCAGCCAGTCGAGCAGTTCGGCGCGATCGGGTGCATCGAGAATCTCGCGCAGGGTGTCGCCTTTTTTCAGGCGTTCGATGTTGTGCGCGGCGGCCAGCAGGTGCAGGTCGTGATTGCCCAGCACGCACACCACGGCATCGCGCATGGCGTAGAGGTAGCGCAGGGTTTCCAGCGACTGCGGGCCGCGGTTGACCAGGTCGCCCACCAGCCACAGCTGGTCCTTGGCGGGATCGAACGCCACCCGTTCGAGCAGGCATTTAAGCGGGTCCAGGCAGCCTTGCAGGTCGCCGACGGCGTACACCGCCATCAGTGCAGGGCCCCCGGCACGGCGAGGCGAAACGGCGCAATGATGGCGTCGAAACGCTTACCGTCGTCGGCAAGCATCTGGTAGCTGCCCTGCATGGTGCCCACGCGTGTGGCCATCAGGGTGCCGCTGCTGTAAGTGTGGCTACCACCGGGCTCGATGGTCGGCTGCTGGCCGATCACCCCGGGGCCACGCACTTCCTGCACCCGTGCATCGCCGTCGGTGATCAGCCAGTAGCGCGACAGCAGCTTGGCCGGCAGCTCGCCGTTATTGCGGATGGTCACCGTGTAGGCGAAGGCAAAACGGTTCTGCTCCGGCTGCGACTGCTCCGGGAGGTAACGGGTGACGACGCTGACGTCGATCTGATAACGGCTGTCGGTCATGCGAAAGGCTCAGTTAAGCGAACAGCGGCGCGCCGGCTTAGGCGGCTGTCGACTGTTCGTACAATTTGTCGGCCAGGCGCACAAAGGCCGCGAGGTCGAGTTGTTCCGGGCGCAGGCCACCGTCTACGCCGGCCGCTTCAATGGCTTCACCGCTGAGCAACGCCTTGAGCGTATTACGCAGGGTTTTGCGCCGCTGGTTAAAGGCTTCGCGCACCACCCGCTCCAGCAGGCGATGATCCTTGGCCGGGTGCGGCAGGGTGGCGTGGGGCACCAGGCGGACAATGGCCGAGTCCACTTTCGGTGCCGGGTTGAAGGCGCCCGAGCCGACGTTGAACAGGTGCTCCACGGCGCAGTGGTACTGCACCATGATCGACAGCCGGCCCCAATCGCCGCCGCCCGGGGTTGCCGCCAGGCGCTCGACCACTTCCTTCTGCAGCATAAAGTGCATGTCACGGATCAGGCTGGCGTTTTCCAACAGGTGGAAAATCAGCGGCGTGGAGATGTTGTACGGCAGGTTACCCACCACCCGCAGGCTGTTGGGCGCCGGGTTCAGGCTGGTGAAGTCGAACTTCAGCGCGTCGCCCTGGTGCAGGGTGAAATTGGGCTTGCTGTCGAACTTGCCCTTGAGGATCGGGATCAGGTCCAGGTCCAGCTCCACCACGTCGAGGCTGCCACCGCTGGCCAGCAAGCCTTCGGTCAGGGCGCCCTGGCCCGGGCCGATTTCCAGCAGGCGCTCGCCAGGCTTGGCGTGGATAGCGCGCAGGATGCGGTGGATAACGCCGGCATCATGCAGAAAGTTCTGGCCGAAGCGCTTGCGGGCGCGATGTTGGTAATGCTCAGTCATAAAGGCTCTGCTGCAAAAAGGGCGGGCGGCATCTGTGCCAGTTAAGGCCCAGGCGGCGACAAAAGAAAGGTCAGGCTACCGGCTTTCAGCCATCTGGTAGGCGGTTTCGAGGGCAACCTGCAGGCTGCCAGTGTCGATTTTTCCGCTGCCGGCCAGGTCCAGGGCGGTGCCATGGTCAACCGAGGTGCGGATGATCGGCAGGCCCAGGGTTACGTTCACGGCAGCACCAAAGCCTTTGTACTTGAGCACGGGCAAGCCCTGGTCGTGGTACATGGCCAGCACGGCGTCGCAGTGCTCCAGGTGCTTGGGGGTAAACAGGGTGTCGGCGGGCAGCGGGCCGATCAGGTTCAGGCCTTCGCTGCGCAGGCGTTCGAGCGTTGGCTCGATCACTTCGATTTCCTCGCGCCCCAGGTGGCCGCTTTCGCCGGCGTGGGGGTTGAGGCCGCAGACCAGGATACGCGGCGCGGCGATGCCGAACTTGCCCACCAGGTCGGCGTGCAGGATGCGTGTCACCCGCTCCAGGCGCTCGGCGGTAATGGCCGCCGCCACATCCTTGAGTGGCAGGTGAGTGGTCACCAGGGCCACGCGCAGGCCTCGGGTGGCCAGCATCATCACCACTTGCTGGGTGTGGGTCAGGTCGGCGAGGAATTCGGTATGGCCGGAAAAGGCGATACCGGCTTCGTTGATCACGCCCTTGTGCACCGGCGCGGTGATCATCCCGGCGAAGTCGCCGTTCTGGCAGCCAAGCCCGGCGCGGGTCAGGGTTTCCAGTACGTAGGCGGCGTTGGCAGCATCGAGCTGGCCGGCCACCACCTTGCTGCGCAGCGGCGTATCCCAGACGTACAGGGTGCCGGCGGGCGCAGGGGCATCCGGCCAGGCCTCTGGCGTAACGGCCACGGCGCGAACGGCAACGCCAAGCTGGGCGGCCCGCTCATTGAGCAGGTCGCAGCTGGCGATGGCGATAAGGGGGTAGGGCTGGGCGTGCTGGGCGAGCAGCAGGCATAGGTCTGGGCCTATACCCGCCGGCTCGCCGGGTGTCAGAGCGAAGCGCGGTAGGGTCACAGTTTGACTTCTACGTACGCCTCGTCGCGGATCTGGCGCAACCAGGCTTGCAGTTCTTCGTCGTACTTGCGGTTACGCAGGGCGTTGAGGGCCGCTTGCTTGCGGACTTCTTCGCTGCTGTCGGTAGCGCGACGACCGAGTACTTCCAGTACGTGCCAGCCGTACGGGCTCTTGAACGGTTTGGAGACCTGGCCGCTGGCGGTGTTGGCCATGACCTTCTGGAACTCCGGCACCAGGGTGCTTGGGTCGATCCAGTTGAGGTCGCCGCCGTTCAGCGCCGAGCCCGGGTCTTCGGAGAAGGCCTTGGCCAGTTCGGCGAAGTCTTCGCCGGCCATGATGCGGTCGTACAGGCGCTGAACCAGACGCTCGGTTTCAGCTTCGCTGCGAATTTCGCTGGGCTTGATCAGGATATGGCGAACGTGAACTTCGTCCTTCACCTGGTTGCTGCCGCCGCGTTTTTCCAACAGCTTGATGATGATAAAGCCGCCTGGGGTGCGCATCGGTTCGGTGACATCACCCACCGACAGCGCGCCGATCATGCCGTCGAACGGAGCCGGCAGTTGTGCGGCTTTACGCCAGCCCATGTCGCCGCCTTCCAGCGCAGTTTCGCTGCCGGAGCTGGAGATCGCCAGTTGGGCGAAGTCGGCACCTTGCTTGAGCTGCTGGTAGATCTGGTTGGCTTGCTTGTCGGCGGCCTGAATGGTTTCCGGCGAGGAGCTTTCCGGTACCGGGATCAGGATATTGGCCAGGTGGAACTCTTCGGAGAGCTGCATCTTGCCCAGGTCCGAGGCGAGGAAGTTCTGTACTTCCTGGTCGGTGACCTGGATGCGCTCGGCCACACGGCGTTGACGCACACGGCTGATGATCATCTCGCGACGAACCTGCTCGCGGGCGTCGTCGAACGACAGACCGTCTTGCGCCAGAGCGGCACGGAACTGCTCGACGCTCATATTGTTGCGCTGAGCGATGGTACCGATGGCCTGGTTCAGTTCTTCGTCGGTAATGCGGATGCCCGAACGATCGCCAATCTGCAGTTGCAGGTTTTCGATGATCAGACGCTCCAGCACTTGCTGGCTGAGAACGTGTTCCGGTGGCAGGGCGGCGCCGCGCTTGGCGATGGTGTTTTGCACCTCGCGCAGACGGCCGTCCAGCTGGCTTTGCATGATCACGTCGTTATCGACAATGGCCACTACGCGGTCGATGGACTGCACTTCAGCCTGTGCCGCGGTACCCAGAAGCATGGCGCCCAGCAACAGCGGGCGCAGACAATCAGTAAGCTTGGTCTTCACGTTCACGATAACCTTGAATGCCTTGGTCGAGGAAACTCTCAACTTTATTGCCGACAACGCCGCCGAGGCCTTTCAGCACGATTTGCAGGAAGATCCCGCGGTCGCCTTTCTCTTCGCGTTGCAGGTCGAATTCGTCGTACTCAACCCAGTAGCGGTTGATCAGACGCAGTTTCCAGCAGCAGTTGTCGTATTCGAAACCACCGAAGGCTTCCAGCGTACGGCTCTGGTTGTAGTCGAACTGCCAGCGAGCGATGGCGCTCCACTGCGGTACCACCGGCCAGATAACCGAGAAGTCGGACTGATCGATCTTGTACTCGTCGCCTGCCACTTCGAACTCGCCAGTGCGCGGGTTGAAGCGCTTGACGTCGTTACGGTAGCGGTAGCCGGCGTTGATGATCTTGCCGGGGTTGGCTTCAGGCTGGTAATGCGCCATGACGTTGCCCGAACGGGTTTCGCCGGCATCCGGGTCCCAGTTGAAGTCCGAGCTCACACGCCAGTCGCGGTTTACGCGGTATTCGCCGGTGAGGGCGTACGGCGAAACCGAGGCTTCGTCCTTGGCGTCGATACCTGGCAGTTGCACTTTGCGATCTTCGAAGTAGAAGGTCTGGCCCAAGGCAATGCTGGCGCGCTGGAAGCCGTTAGGCTCGATGAACTTGCTGCTGGCACCCAGCGACAACTGGTTGGCATCGCCAATGCGGTCGCTGCTGGAGAAGCGGTTTTCACGGAACAGCGAGGCATAGCTGAACGGCGTTTCGCTGGTATCGAACACCGGAATGTCCGACTGGTTGCGATACGGCACGTTCAGGTAGAACAGGCGCGGTTCCAGGGTCTGACGGTAGGCGTTGCCGAACAGGGTGGTGTTACGGTCGAAGTACAGGCCGCTGTCGACGCTATACAACGGCACGCCACGGTCCTGGCTGCTGCTGTAGTCCTGGCCAGCCAGCAGGGTGTTCTTGCCCTGTTGGTCGAGGTCCAGGCTGTAGTCGGTGTACAGGTACTTCATGGTCGGCTTGACGTAGCCCCAGTTCCAGTTCAGCGGCAAGCTGACGCCTGGCTCCAGATGTACGCGATCACCGGTGGCGCGGGT
>JBCECW010000172.1:0-7418 GCA_039207785.1 Pseudomonas sp.
TGTGCCTGACCGATATGCGCCTGCCCGACGGCACCGGCCTGGAGCTGGTGCAGCACATTCTGCAGCGCCACCCGCAGGTACCGGTGGCGATGATCACCGCCTACGGCAGCCTCGACACCGCCATCAATGCCCTGAAAGCTGGCGCCTTCGACTTCCTCACCAAGCCCGTGGACCTCGGTCGCCTGCGCGAACTGGTGGCCACCGCCCTGCGCATTCGCAGCAACGATGGCGAAGAAACGCCGGTGGACAACCGCCTACTCGGCGACTCACCGCCCATGCGCGCCCTGCGCAAACAGATCTTCAAGCTGGCGCGCAGCCAGGCGCCGGTGTACATCAGCGGCGAATCCGGCAGCGGCAAGGAGCTGGTGGCCCGCCTGATTCACGAGCAAGGCCCGCGCACCGAACTGCCCTTTGTACCCGTCAACTGCGGCGCCATTCCCTCAGAGCTGATGGAGAGCGAGTTCTTCGGCCACAAGAAAGGCAGCTTTACCGGCGCCATCGAAGACAAACAAGGGCTGTTCCAGGCCGCCAATGGCGGCACCCTGTTTCTCGACGAAGTGGCCGACCTGCCGCTGGCCATGCAGGTGAAACTGCTGCGCGCGATCCAGGAAAAAGCCGTGCGCACCGTGGGCGGCCAGCAGGAAGTGGTGGTGGATGTGCGCGTACTGAGCGCCACCCATAAAGACCTGGCTGCCGAAGTGGCCGCCGGGAGCTTTCGCCAGGACTTGTACTACCGCCTGAACGTGATCGAACTGCGCGTACCGGCGCTACGCGAGCGCCGCGAAGATATCGCCCAGCTCAGTGACGTCATGCTCAAGCGCCTGGCCGAAGGCACTGGCCTGGCGGCAGCAACCCTCGACCCCGATGCCCTGGAAAAACTCAAGAACTACCGTTTCCCCGGCAACGTGCGCGAACTGGAAAACATGCTCGAGCGCGCCTACACCCTGTGCGAAGACGACCGCATCCAGGCCAGCGACCTACGTCTGGCCGATGCCTGCACCCCCGGCGAAAACGGCGAAGCCAGCCTGGCGCAGATCGACAACCTTGAGGACTACCTGGAAAACATCGAGCGCAACCTGATCATGCAAGCGCTCGAAGAAACCCGCTGGAACCGCACGGCGGCGGCCCAGCGCCTGGGCCTGACTTTCCGCTCCTTACGCTACCGTCTGAAAAAGCTCGGTATCGACTGATCAGCGCACGCCCAATCGACCCTGCGGCGCATACGGCGCGGGGTCGATAATCGGCGAGTGACCCAACATCAGGTCGGTCAGCAACTGGCAGGACGCCGGCGCCAACACCAGGCCATTGCGGTAATGGCCGCAGTTCAGCCACAAGCCCTCGAACCCCGGCACCGGCCCGATAAAAGGCACGCCTTCCGGCGAGCCCGGCCGCAACCCCGCCCAATGTCCCACCACCTCGGCATCCGCCAACGCCGGCAATAACTCGATGGCCGAGGCCTTCAGGCTCGCCAGTGCCTCTTCGGTTGGGGTTTTATCGAAGCCACAATGCTCCAACGTACTGCCCACCAGGATATGGCCATCGCGACGCGGGATCGCATAACGGCCCTTGGCCAACACCATGCTCGGCAAGAAATCAGCCGCGCACTTGAACAGAATCATCTGCCCTTTTACCGGCTCCACCGGCAACGCAAGACCCAAGGTGGCGAGCAACTCGCCGCTCCAGGCGCCAGCGGTGAGCACCACACGCTCAGCGCGGATCTCGCTCTGCGCCGTGTGCACACCCACCACCCGTTCGCCTTCGCGGATAAACCCGCTGACGGCCGCCTGCTCATGCAAGGTGACATTCGGCATTGCCAACAACGCCGCGCGCAACGCCTTGACCAGACGCGGATTGCGCACATTGGCCACGCCACGCATATAAATCGCCCGCTCGTAGCCAGCACCCAGCACCGGAACGGCGTCATACACCTCACCCACCGGTACCGCCGTCAGTGGCCGCTCCAGCCTGTCGGCCCAAGCCAGCGCCTCGGCCTCATCGTCCAGGTCCAGCCAATACAAGCCGGTAACAAACACCTCGGGGTCGATACCGGTCTGCGCCAGCAACTGCTCGCCCAGGCCCGGGTAGAAATCCTGCGACCAATGCGCCAGCGCCGTAACGGCCGTGCTGTAACGCCAAGGGTAAAGCGGGGAGACGATTCCGCCGCCGGCCCAGGAGGATTCGGTGCCAGACTGGACCTTGTCGAGCAACGCCACCTGCAGCCCCTGCCGCGCGAGCTTCAAGCTCGTCAACATTCCGATAGCGCCAGCGCCCACCACTACCACATCAGTCACAGCAATCCCCTGTCGTGCAAACGGCGTAAAGCCCTGGAAACAGCGGCGAAGAATACGCCAACCAGCGCACGCTTTTGTAGGAAGATTCGACGGCAATAACCAACCATCACCTACAAAACTCCACTCATCCTTGCGTGTACGACAAATCCTACAGTCGCGTGGGAATCTATAACCTCGTTATAGGAGTGAGTTATGCGCGGCAGAAAAGGATCCAGAGGATTTACGCTGATCGAGATGCTGGTGGTTGTCGTGTTGCTGGCTATTTTTGCCACCATCGCGCTGCCTAGCTTCACCAAGATGATCGGCAGTAATCGCGTGCAAAGCACCAGCGAAGAAATCTTTGCCGCCGTGCAGTTTGCGCGTATGGAAGCCAACTCCCACCAGGTTCAGGTGAGCGCCTGCTTGAGCGCCACAGTGATTCGCGTGGTAACCGGCGCCGACTGCTCGATTACGGACTTTTTGCGCAAAGTGGAAACACCACCCTCCGTCAGCATCAGCTCTGGCTCGGCCTCGGTGCTCACCTTTCAGCCCGATGGCACAGCCTCCGCCAACGTCGATTTAGTCGTATGCCGCGATGCCGACGTGACGACCGGGCAGAAGCTTAGCGTGGGCCGCAGTGGTTACGCCCGTCTTTCGCCCTCTGGCAAAAACAATAACGACCCACGCACCGCTCTGACGGCGTGCACTTTGTGAGAACTCCCATGAAAACACATCGTGGCTTCAGCCTTATTGAGGTGCTGGTTACCGTTGTCCTTATTTGCATTGGCGTATTAGGGATGGTGGCGATGCAAGGTCGCGCGATTGCTTATACGCAGGACAGCGTGCAGCGCAATACCGCCGTGACATTGGCCAACGAAATGCTCGAACTGATGCGCGCCAACCGTGAGCGTTTGGTGACCGCGAACAATCTTCCCCAGCCGACCTCTGGTTATTACAAAGCGGATGGCGCCGACTTCCCTTCCGCGCCCGCCAACTGCATTCCCACCCCTGCCGCAGCTGCTGACCAGATTGCGTGCTGGGCGGCTCAAGCCAGCGCTGTGCTTCCCGGCGCCAGTGAACTATTGAACAGTGACTTTCATATCTGCCGCACGATCAACGCCGGCACCTGTAGTTCAGTAACCAATGGTGCAGCAATCGAAATTCAAGTTGCCTGGAAAGTTAAAGCGGGCGAATGCCTGGAGGACGGCCAGGATGCCTCTTCCACCACATGCCACTACCGCCTGCGCGCTGAAATCTGAGGAACACCATGAATAACTTCCGCATGCAGCTGGGTATATCCCTGGTAGAGCTCATGATCGCCATGGTCATTAGCAGTTTTCTAATTCTGGGCGTGTCGCAAATTTATATCGACAACAAGCGCAACTACCTTTTCCAGCAAGGTCAGGCCGGCAATCAGGAAAACGGGCGCTTTACCCTGCAAACGTTTGAACAGCACATCAGTAAAGCGGGCTTTCGTCGCCGCCCGGATGATGACTTCGAAAACTCGTTCAAAGTCGACTCCACCACCATTACCGGATGCTCATTCAAAGCCGGACAAGTTATTACCCGCCCAACCGATACGGGACTTAGCGACAAAGGCGTGTGCATTCGTTATGAGCCGCGCGATGCCAATGAAGCCGACTGCCAGGGCAACCTGCTGAGTGATACCAACAATCTGAACAATCCATATACCGCGCCCAACGCCGTATTTGTCGAAAAGATTTACTTGAACAGCAGTTCACAACTTGTCTGCACCAGCATTAACCCCAGTGATGGCGCCCAAGTCACCGGCATTTTGGCCGAAGGGGTTGAAGCCATCCGTTTTGACTTTGGCATTGGCGATGGCAACCGTACGGTAAAAAGCTATACCGCTACACCTGACGCTAACGCCGACACCATCTACGCCGTCCGTTACTCCGCGCTGATGGCTAGCCCGGCAAAACTGGCGGTCAACGACAGCGTGGCTTACACAAACTGGTACGGCAGCAGCGCAAGCGCTCCCACCGCCGGCAAGCTTTATCAAAAAGTTGGCAACTCTATTTCGGTGAGGAACTTGCTGCCATGAGCAAACACTTCAACCCACTGCCTAGCAAGCATCAACAACAAGGCGCGACTCTTTTTATCGCCCTGATGCTGCTTTTGATCATTACTGTTCTGGCTGTTTCCAACATGCGTGAAGTAACCATGGAAACGCGCCTTACCGGTAATCTGGTTGAACAGAAAAGATTGATGAGTGCCGCCGAATCGGGGCTACGAGAAGCTGAAAAACGCTTTTCCCGGACCAGTGTGCCGCCCGAGCGCTGCACCAGCGACTCATCCAATTCGCCCTGCAGCATCGCCGATGCCACGAGCTACAACACCAACTTCTCCAATTCCCTTCGTTACCAGGGTATCGACGGCAATACGACACTGGAGCGCAACACCCATTGGTATGTAAACACGGTTAACGATGGCGCCGCCCAAGGCGAAGCAAAGAACCCTGAATACGGCAACATGCTGGCGGGAATTGGCGTGTTTTATTACGAGATGAACAGCCAATCCTACAAATCCGACTCAGCGATAACAGCAGCGGCTTCTTGTGGCGAAAACGTCACCTGCCTGCGTTCTGTATTTGCCAAACGCTATAACTGACCCACGCACTGGAGATTAACGTTATGTTCCGCAAGATTATTCTCGCGCTGGGTGTTATAGCCACTGTACAGCCGGCAGTTGCCGCTATCGACATTGCCCAAGGCCCGCTGTTTATCAGTGACTCCGTGCCGCCACTCAACATGCTGGTAATGGGCCGCGATCACAAACTGTATTACGAGGCCTATAACGACGCCTCCGACCTGAACGGCGACGGCATTATCGACGTTGGCTACAAGGGGTATCTGAGCAAAGCCCAAGGCGGTATCGACTACTACGGGTATTTCAACTCGTACGCCTGTTATACCTACGCTGACGGCAAGTTTTCCCAGTCGGCGCTGACCGCCAGCACTACCAGCAAAACCTGCTCAAGCGCCTGGAGCGGTGACTTTCTAAACTACCTGGCGACCTCGCGTATGGACGCGCTGCGCAAGGTACTCTACGGCGGCTATCGTGCGACAGACACCGCCACGACTCCGGCCAGCGGCAACAACGCGGCGGTTGTGGGTGAAACCGTACTTCAAGGCGTTTACATCCCTCAGGATGCCCATAGCTGGGGTAAAGAGTACGAAAGCGTTGCCAAAGACGGCTATCGCATCGACCAGTACACCCCACTGGCGCAACCGAAAATTGGTTTCCGTCACTTGTTCGCCGTTGTCTCTCTGACTCAGGACACCGGCGTTCCGCAGATCCGCGTATTGACCAACAACTCTTACCGTATCTGGAACTGGGTATCCAAAGAGCGCCCGGTAGCAGGCGACGAATGCTTGAACAGCACAGGCGGCACTGTTGCGTGTACGACCGGGGGGCCTACCACTGACTGGTCGAAAGTCCCTTCGCAAGTATTTTCCAATATGGCGATTACATTCTGGAAAGCGGCGAACAACAGCACGGCGACATCGGCAAACCTTGCAGCAATGGACACCCTGTTCAGTGCCGCCAATAGCCCGCTGGCGCCTACCGCCTCGACCACACGCTGCGGCAACGGTGTATTAACTACCGGTATCCAGTCGCCGCTGACCACCGATAACAACATGTTTGTGCCGGGTGCCAACACCTGTACCCAGGAACATTACCGGACACTTATCACAGGTACCTTTACTGCGCCGGAAACTGGTGTTTACCAATTTTCCGTAGACGGTGACGACGCAGTCGACTTCCAGATCACCAATGGTGCGGGCACTCCGGTTATTGCCTCTCGCTATGGCAACAACGGCGCAAGCAATGCTGGCGGCCAGGGCACCACCATCAGCTCGATCTCGCTCACCGAAGGGCAGCAATACGCCATTCGCCTGCGCCATCAGGAAAATACGGGCGGCGACAACTGGTACCTCTGGTGGAAAACACCTACCGGTGGCACCAGCACAGTGACTGACTACAACTCACGCGTGGTTGCCTGCCCTAGCAGCGCAGCACCAGGTTCGCCCTCTACCGAAGCTGCGAAAAAGTGGCGCGATGACAGCTGCGTGGTCTACGCAAATGGCCAGTTCAAGCCAACCGGCATCCTGCACGACTATGGCGCCAACAATAAGATGTACTTCGGCTTGCTGTCTGGCTCCTACGCCAAGAACATCAGCGGCGGCGTTATTCGCAGCAACATCCAGAGCTTTGCTCGTGAAATAAACTCGTCCACCGGACAGTTCTGCTCGTCTAACAGCGCTTACTGCACTAACAGCGATGCCGTTCGTTCGGGCATCGTCGACACCATCAACAAATTCCGTATCTACGACTTCCGCTACGGCACGTCCTTCCAATACGGATGTGGCTGGATTGGCGACCGCAGCATGACGCAGTCCGACACGTGCTATATGTGGGGTAACCCGGTTTCGGAAATGATGTATGAAACCCTGCGCTATTTTGCCGGCGCAGCGTCCGCCACAAGCGCTTATAACTACACCAGCGGTCCTGATGACAATGCTACTGGCCACCTGAACCTGCCTAAACCAACTTGGATTTCCCCGTATAAAACTGCTGCAAACGGCGGTGGCGGTTACCCGACTTGCTCCGTTCCGGCAATGACCGTTATCAGTGATATCAACCCGTCGTACGACGTAAAAGTACCGGGCGCCAAAACCAGTTGGCAGGCTGACAACACAGCGTTCTCCAACTCTGGCGATCCTGCCTCGATTTCGTCGCTGAACGTATCGACCGAAACCAATGCGATTGGCGTAGCCGAGGGCATGGTCGGTAGAGATGTTTTTATCGGTGAGTCCAATGATGTCGTAGACAACGCACCAACGGCCAAGCGAATTGTTGA
Organism: Pseudomonas sp.; assembly: GCA_039207785.1. GTDB lineage: Bacteria > Pseudomonadota > Gammaproteobacteria > Pseudomonadales > Pseudomonadaceae > Aquipseudomonas. Next base: position 7,156 of record JBCECW010000172.1, read on the forward strand.
CCTGGCAACCGTGCGCGGCATGGCCCCAGAAGAACCGAGCAAACAAGGCACGTACTACTCCGCCGGTGTAGCCCGCTTTGCTGCCAACAACAAAATCGGCGGCAGCAAAAAGCTGATCACCTATGCCGTGGCACTCGCCTCACCGCTACCGAAAATCAAGTTCCCGGTAAATGGCAACACCGTAACCGTCGTACCGTTCGCCAAGTCTGTTAGTGGTAGCTATAACATCAACCCAACGGCGAACTTCCAGCCTACCGACCAGA
>JBCECW010000173.1:0-5699 GCA_039207785.1 Pseudomonas sp.
GTCAATGGCACCTCGGTGCGGACCCTGCTGCGCCAGGTCGACAAGGAACTCAAGCGCCTGGGTGAACAGGGCGCCGACGGCATCAACCAGAGTGCGCCGGACGAGCTGACCAAGAACCTGCTGTTCTACGTGGCCAAGGCGCCGGCGCAGTCGCCGCGCATCCGTGCCCTGAAGGAGCAGTACCGCCTCGATGAGGCGCTGCCCGACAGCGAGGTGGTGGACGAGGAACGCGCCCGTCTGGCCGGGCCGGATCGCGATGCCATGCGTTCCGTGGTCGCCGCCCTGTGTGAGGAGCTGGTGCGGGTCAAGGATAGCCTCGACCTCTTCGTGCGCAGTGACCGTAGCCAGCCCCGTGAGCTGGACGGCCTGCTGGCACCGCTGAAACAGATCGCCGATACCCTGGCGGTGCTCGGCTTCGGCCAGCCGCGCAAGGTCATTCTCGACCAGATCGACGTGATCCACGGCCTGTCCCTCGGCCAGCGCGAAGCCAGCGACGGCGTGCTGATGGATGTCGCCGGCGCGCTGCTGTACGTCGAGGCGACCCTGGCCGGCATGGTCGGCCCGGGCGAGGATCGGCAGAACGAGCAGAGCCATCTGCCCACCACCGACGTGGCGCAGATTCACCAGCTGGTGATCAAGGAAGCGCGCAACGGCCTGGAGCAGGCCAAAGACGCGATCATCGAATTTATCGCCTCGCAATGGAACCACGAGCACCTGGCCCGCGTGCCAGAACTGCTGACCCAGGCCCGTGGCGGCCTGGCGATGATTCCGCTGGCGCGCGCCGCGGCGTTGCTCAATGCCTGCAACCGTTATATCCAGGAACAGCTGCTGGCGCGCAAAGCCGTGCCCAATTGGCAGAGCCTGGACACCCTGGCCGATGCCATCACCAGCGTCGAGTACTACCTCGAACGCCTGAGCGAAGACCACGCGGCCCAGGGCGACCTGATTCTCGATGTGGCCGAGGAAAGCCTGGAAGCCCTGGGTTATCCACTAAAAGAAAAGCCGTCGATCCTCGACCGTGTCGAAGAGCCGGAGCCTGTCGCTCCGCTGGCCGACCCGATGCACGAAATCGACGTGCTGGACGATGAAGCCGAACCCGTTGTTGAAACGGCGTTTGAAGCCGAGCCGTCGTCGTTCGAGTCGGACTTTGGCGTTATCGAAGAAAGCTTCAGCCTGGAAGACCTGCCTGTTGTTGAGGCTCCGACTGAAAGCGCCGATGCCGGCACAATCGAGTTCTCTCTGGACGACTTGCCGGTTGTTGCCGAGCCTCAGCAGCCAGCCGCAGAAAGCGAGTTGAGCCTGTCTTTCGATGAGCTTGAAAGCGCTGAGCTGCAAAGCGCCGAGCCGGAAACCCTGCTCAGCCTGGAAGACAGCTGGAACCTGGAAGAGCTGCCGGCCGCCCCCGGTGAAGTGGTTGAACTCAGTGCGTTCGACGAGGTGCATGACCTCTCCGCGTTGCCAACCCTTGACCTTGCTGACGACGAGCCCCTGGAGTGGAGCGCCGACAACAGCCTGGAAGTGCGCAGCCATGACCTGGAAGTGCCAGCGCTGGAAGAATTCAGCCTGGAAGAGGCGGGCCTTGAAGAGCTCAGCCTGGATGACTTGAACGACAACCCGGCCGAGTGGAACGAAGCCGAGCTGGCCGAGCTGGACCTGCCGGAAGTCGAGTTGCCCGTTGCCGAACCGGAAGTGGCACCTGCCGCACCGGTAGAAAAACCACTGTCCATGGCCGACGTCATGGCCGCTCCGGTGCAGGCCATCAACCCGCCTGCCCAGGATGTACCGCCCAGCCTGTTGCCACCGCCCGAAGGCGAAGAGCCGATTGATGAAGACCTGCTGGAAGTCTTTATCGAAGAAGTGGGCGAAGTGCTGGAGACCATTGCCGAGTACCTGCCGCAATGGCGCGCCAATACCGACGACAAAACCGCCCTGACCGAAGTGCGCCGTGCCTTCCACACCCTCAAGGGCAGTGGCCGCATGGTGCGCGCGCTGATTATCGGCGAGCTGGCCTGGGCCATTGAGAACCTGCTGAACCGCGTGCTGGATCGCAGCATCCAGCCGGACGACGACGTGCAGCAAGTGATTGCCGACGTGGTGGCGCTGATGCCGGCGCTGGTCGAAGAGTTCGCTGCCAAGGCGCAACGCCAGCGTGATGACGTGGACGCCCTGGCGGCCACCGCCCACGCCCTGGCCCGAGGTCAACGCCACCCAAAATCTGAAGCCCCGGTGAGCGAGCAGGCCGTCGACGCTGTGGGCGCAGACGTTGCCGAGGTCGCCCCGGCAGGCCCCGCTGACGCGGCGGCCGATGGCGATGCGCTGGACCCGCAGCTGATCGAGATTTTCCGCAACGAAGCGGAAACGCACCTGGACACCCTGGTGGGTTTCCTCGCCGATTGCGCCCAGGAACTGCCGCAGGAAATCACCGATAACCTGCAACGCGCCCTGCACACCCTCAAGGGCAGCGCGCATATGGCCGGCATTCTGCCGATTGCCGAAATCGCCACGCCGCTGGAAAAACTGGCGAAGGAATTCAAGACCAACCTGATCCCCATGGACATGGCCGAAGCGGAGCTGCTGCATACCGCCGAGCAACTGTTCCGGGTTGGCCTCGACCAACTGGAAACCAGCCCACTGGCGCCAATCGACGGCGCGCCAGAGTTCCTCGAACGCGTGGCCAAACTGCATCAGGAACGCCTGGACACCGCCCAGGCGGCCCGCCAGGACCTGCAAGGCAGCGACCAGCGTGACCCGCAGTTGATCAGCATCTTCCTGTCCGAAGGCATGGATATCCTGCTCGACGCCGAAGACCTGCTGCGCAAATGGCGCGAGCACCCGTCCGAGCGCCAGGAGCTGAGCGCGCTGCTGGATGAACTGACCACCCTGGGCCGTGGCGCCGAGATGGCCGAACTGCCGCAGATCGATGAGCTGTGCGAGGCCCTGCTGGACCTCTACGGTGCCGTCGAAGAAGGCAGCCTGGCTGTTAGCGAGCGTTTCTTCAGCGAAGCCGAAGCGGCCCACGAAGCCCTGATCAGCATGATGGATCAGGTGGCTGCGGGCCTGCAGGTCAGCGCCGAGCCCCAACGTGTCGAGGCCCTGCGCCAGTTGCTGGGCGAAGCCCTGGACCCGCAAACCCTGGCCTTGCTTAGCCAAGATGGCGACACCGGGCTGAATATCGTCGAACTCGATGCCGCCACCGCTGAACTGGAAATGGCCGAGCTCGACCTTGGCGACTGGAATGAGCCGGCTTCCGCCGAGCTGCCGGAAGTTGAGCTGCCTGACGTTGAATTGCCTGAAGTTGAATTGCCCGAGCAGGAATTCGACCTGTCGGAATTCGATGCCCTGCCCAACGTGCAAGAGCTGCCTGCCGTCGAAGAGCTGCCGGTAGACGATGTACTGCCCGCCGTTGAAGACCTGGCTGCCATCGAACCGGCACCCGAGCCGGTAGTTGAGCAGGCGCCCGCTGCGGCGGTGAATGCCGATCCGCTCGATGCCGAGATGGTGGAAATCTTCCTCGAAGAAGCGGTGGATATCCTCGAAAGCTCCGGCCAGGCCCTGGACCGTTGGCTGGGCGAGCCGGACAACCACCTGGCCCTGTCCTCGCTGCTGCGTGACCTGCACACCCTCAAGGGTGGCGCGCGCATGGCCGCCATTCGCCCGATTGGCGACCTGGCCCATGAGCTGGAAACCCTCTACGAAGGCCTGGTGGATCGTCGCTACAACTATTCGCCGGTACTGGCTGGCCTGCTGCAACGCAGCCACGACAAGCTGGCCGTGTTGCTGGAACAACTGCAAGCCAACCAGCCGCTGCACGACCCGGCTGAGCTGATCCAGGACATCCGCAGTTTCCGCCAGGGCGGTGCCCAGAGCCTGTCCGCCGCTGCGGTGATTCTCGACGACGTTGAGTCGCTGGAGCCGGTGGAGCTCGACCTGGCCGATGAAGCACCCAGCGCCGAAGCCGAGCTGATTGCCGCCGAAGACGAGCTGGAAGCGCTGCCTTTGGTGGAGCCGGTTGCCGAGCAACTGGAACCCCAGGAAATCAGTTTCGACGAGGTGAGCGACACCCCGGAGCTGAGCGCCGAGGAATTGCACGACGTGTTGCCGGAAGCCGAGCTGCTGGAGCCTGAGCTTGCAGCCGACGAGCCCGTCGCGCCCGTTGAAGAGCCAAGCCTTGAGCTGGCCGAGCCCGAAGCCGAACCAGTCGCTGAGCCCGAAGCCGAGCTGGCTGCCGAGCCAGAGCTAGAGCCAGTAGCGGAGCCAGAGCCGGTTGCCGTTAGCGAACCAGCCCCGGTGGTTTATGAAGCACCGGCGCCGACCGCCTTCGATGACGACCGCGACCCCGAGCTGGTGGAAATCTTCCTGGAAGAAGGTTTCGACATTATCGACAGCTCCAGCGCCGCCCTGCAGCGCTGGAAAGATGACCTCGACAACAGCCTCGAGCTGGAGTCGTTGCAGCGCGACCTGCACACCCTCAAGGGCGGTGCACGGATGGCCGAGATTCGCGAAATCGGCGACCTGGCCCACGAGCTGGAATTCCTCTACGAAGGCCTGGGCGATGGCCGCCTGCGCGCCAGCCCTGGCCTGTTCGGCCTGCTGCAAAATTGCCATGACCGCCTGGCGGTGATGCTTGAGGCTGTGCGTGATAAACGCCATGTGCCGAGCGGCGAAGACCTGATCGAAACGATCAAGCGTTTCCGCGCCAACCCTGACGAGCAACTGAGCATGCCCTCCAGCGTGCATCTGGTGGCTGCGGCCGAAGAGCCGAGCGTCGAGGAAAGCGAAGACGACGATATCCTGGATATCTTCCTGGAAGAGGCCGACGACCTGCTGGAAAGCATGGAAAGCGCCATCGGCCGTTGGGAAGAAAAGCGCGATGACGGCGATGCCGTCGACGATATGCTGCGCATCCTGCACACCCTCAAAGGCGGTGCGCGCCTGGCCGGGCAGAAAACCCTCGGTGACCTGACCCACAACCTGGAACAGCACCTGACCGAAGCGCAGCAGCAAGGTGCGCCGTGGCCGGATAGCCTGTTCCTCGACGTACAGTCCGGCTTCGAAGGCCTGCAAGCTGAGCTCGACCAACTGCGCCAGCGCGTCAGCGATAACCTGGCCGCCGAAATGGCCCACGCCAGCCATGAGCCGGCGGAGCCGGAAGCACCGGCCGCGCCAACCTTGCCCGCCGTGCATACCCTGGCCAACCCGATTGTCGCCGCCAGCGAGTTTTCCCAGGCGCCGGTGGCAACCAAAGTGCTGCCGTTTGTACGCCGTGCCCAGGAAGCCGCACTGGATGCCGCTGCCCGTCGTGCGCCGCAGGAGCTGGTAAAAGTACCGGCCGAGTTGCTCGAAGGCCTGGTCAACCTGGCCGGTGAAACCTCGATCTTCCGTGGTCGGGTCGAGCAGCAGGTGAGCGACTTCGGTTTTACCCTCGGCGAGATGGAAGCGACCATCGACCGGGTGCGCGACCAGTTGCGCCGCCTGGACATCGAAACCCAGTCGCAGATCATCAGCCGCTTCCAGGCTGAAGCCGAGCGCGTCGGTTACGAAGATTTCGACCCGCTGGAAATGGACCGTCACTCGCAACTGCAGCAGCTGTCGCGCGCCCTGTTCGAGTCGGCCTCCGACTTGCTGGAACTGAAAGAAACCCTTGCGGCGCGTAACCGCGACGCCGAAACCCTGTTGCTGCAACAGGCGCGGGTCAACAC
>JBCECW010000173.1:5709-7416 GCA_039207785.1 Pseudomonas sp.
CTGCAAGAAGGCCTGATGCGCACGCGCATGGTGCCGTTCGACCGCCTGGTGCCGCGTCTGCGCCGTATCGTGCGGCAGGTGGCCAGCGAGCTGGGCAAACAGGTCGACTTTATTGTCGGCAACGCCGATGGCGAGATGGACCGTACCGTTCTCGAACGTATCGTCGCGCCGCTGGAGCATATGCTGCGCAACGCCGTGGACCACGGTATCGAGTCGGGCGAAGCGCGCCGCGCCGCTGGCAAGAACGAACAGGGCACCATTCGCCTGAACCTGGGCCGTGAGGGTGGCGATATCGTCCTCACCCTGGCTGACGACGGTGGTGGTATCAAGCTCGAAGCGGTGCGCCGCAAGGCCATCGAACGCGGCCTGATGGACAGCGCCTCGGACCTGACCGATTACGAAGTGCTGCAATTTATTCTGGAAGCCGGTTTCTCCACCGCCGAGAAGGTTACGCAGATCTCCGGCCGTGGCGTGGGCATGGACGTGGTGCACTCCGAGGTGAAACAACTCGGTGGCTCCATGAGCATCGAATCGACCCCGGGCGAGGGCACCACCTTCCGTATCCGCCTGCCGTTTACCGTGTCGGTAAACCGCGCGCTGATGGTGCTGTCCGGCGAAGACCTGTACGCCATTCCGTTGAACACCATCGAAGGTATCGTGCGGGTTTCGCCGTACGAGCTGGAGGCCTACTACCAGCCGGATGCGCCGCGTTTCGAATACGCCGGCCAAGCCTACGAACTGCGTTACCTGGGCGACCTGCTGAACAACGGCCAGCAACCCAAGCTGGTAGGCCAGAGCCTGCCGCTGCCGGTGATTCTGGTGCGTTCCAGTGACCACGCCGTAGCGGTGCAAGTGGACTCGCTGGCCGGTTCGCGCGAGATCGTGGTGAAGAGCCTCGGCCCGCAGTTTGCCGGGGTGCACGGGATTTCCGGTGCAACCATCCTCGGGGACGGTCGCGTGGTGGTGATTCTCGACCTGCTGGCGACCATCCGTGTGCGTCACGCCCACCTGCTCAACCAGCTGCAGACCCGTACCGTCAGTCGCCCGGCATTGCCGGCCGAGCTGGAAGTGGAACGGCCAACGCTGGTGATGGTGGTCGATGACTCGGTGACCGTGCGCAAGGTCACCAGCCGCCTGCTGGAACGCAACGGCATGAACGTGCTGACCGCCAAAGACGGTGTGGATGCCATTTCGCTGCTGCAAGAACACAAGCCCGACATCATGCTGCTGGATATCGAAATGCCGCGCATGGACGGTTTCGAAGTGGCCAACCTGGTGCGCCACGACGACAACCTCAAGGACCTGCCGATCATCATGATCACCTCGCGTACCGGTGAAAAACACCGCGAGCGGGCGATGAACATCGGGGTGAACGATTACCTCGGCAAGCCGTACCAAGAGTCCCTGCTGTTGGAAACCATCGCCAAACTGGTGGCCGAACACCCGGTTAAACGGCTATGAGCGAAAAAGTGACTGCACGCATCGCCGTGCTGGCCGACACCTCGTTGCAACGCCATGTGTTGCAACAAGCGTTGACTGGCAGTGGCTATAACGTGGTGCTGAACAGCGACCCGGCGCGCCTGGACAGCGAAGCCCTGGCGGCCTGCGAGGCCGACCTGTGGCTGGTGGACCTGGCGCAGTCGGAAGACTCGCCGCTGGTCGACACCCTGCTGGAACAGGCCGACGTGCCAGTGCTGTTTGGCGAAG
>JBCECW010000174.1:0-2792 GCA_039207785.1 Pseudomonas sp.
CCGACCACGACCTGCCCACCTGGCTGGCCGAGCAACAGGCCGAGCGCCCCAACAGCGAACTGAAGACCCTGCTGGGCGAACTGTTCACCAAGAAGATGGCCAACCTGCTGGCCGAGCAGTGGTTTGTCTCCAAGCCGATGAAGCAATACACCCCAGGCGAGCTGGCGCAGATTGCCGAGCAGTTGGCCAACTGGCAGCTGGTGCCTGCGGGCACCGAGGGCTATCGCACCGCCGAGGTGACCCTGGGCGGCGTCGACACCAAGGAGGTGTCTTCGAAAACCATGGAGTCGCTGAAATCGCCAGGGCTGTATTTTGTTGGCGAGGTGCTGGATGTCACCGGCCACCTGGGCGGTTTCAACTTCCAGTGGGCCTGGGCCTCGGGTTACGCCGCCGCGCAGTTCGTCTAGGCCTTGCCGGCCAGGGCGGCGACAAAACTCAGGGCAAAAAAGTGCACATCGCCGGGCCAGCGCGCGGAAATATAGTTGCCGTCGCGCACCACAAAGGCTGGGCGACTGTCGGCCAGACTGTCGCGGTGCAAGCCGCTGGTTTTGCGCCAGTGGGCCTCGGCATTTTTCGGCACATCGAGAAAATCTTCAGGGCTGGCCAGGGCGCGGCTGACTTCGGCCTGCACGCTGCGATAGCCGGCCGCCTCGCCCGCTTGCTCGCCATAGGTGCGGTAGTAGTCGCCAGCCCATAGCCGGGTGAGATTCCACGCGCTTTTTTCCATGGCCCAGGTCAGCCCGGTGGTTTTGCGCCCGTACAGCGCCGAGCGGCCATCGGCGCCCGGGCTGCGGGCCGCCAGCACCACGCCATGGCAGATCGCGGCCACAGGTCGGCCGCTGGCCAGAAAGGCGCCGACAAACTGCTGCAACACCGCGCTTTCCAGGTACTCGCGCATCCCCCGCGCCCAATGCCCACCCGGCAATAACAGGCCGACGAAGTCGCTGCCTTGCAGTTGGTCGTAACGTAGCGGCTGCTGGAATTCCCCATCTGCCAGCAAGGCCGCGCAGGCTTCACGGGCGTCCTGCCGGGCGCGCAATAGCAGGCCCAGCAGCGGCAGGCGGCGCAGGCCTGGGATGGCAGACCACGGGTCCAGCCCCTGGCCGCTGAGCATCAGCGGGTCCGGCTCGGCCGGGCGGCCATCGGGGGTGGCAAAGCGCACGCGGTAACCGGCGGCGCGCACGATCTTCCAACTGATGGCGACTTCGCTGGGGTCGAAGTCGCGGCTGGGCAAGGCAATCACAACGGAAGTGGACAAGGTCATGGCGCACCAAAAAATAAGCGTGGCCCAGCTTAAGCGTGACTTCGCCGCGTAGCGAGTGTCCAAGCAAGCCATGCTCACGACGCAACAGACCGCGCGCTGATCGCCCGGCTTTGCGAAATTTTTTCGCCAGGCGGTTCGCACTGCGGTGCTTATCCGCTCTAATCACCCCATTGCCAGCCAGGTTGTCCGTTACCGATGCCCGCTCCCACCATCCGCCAAACCCTGCGCCGTATCTGGGCGCTGGATAAGTTCAGCTATAGCCTGCGGGCCTTTATCGCCCTGACCGGCATCATGGCGCTGTGCTGGACGCAAGACGCCATGCACCAGCTGATCCCGTTGTTCCTTGGCGTAATCGCCAGTGCCCTGGCGGAAACCGATGACAGCTGGCAAGGCCGCCTGAACGCGCTGCTGGTGACCCTGGGATGTTTTAGCGTGGCCTCGGTGGCGGTAGAGCTGCTGTTTCCCCTGCCATGGATTTTTGCTGCCTCCATTGCCCTGGCCAGCTTCTGCCTGACCATGCTCGGCGCGCTGGGCGAACGCTATGCGCGCATTGCCCAGGCCACCTTGATTCTCTCGGTGTACACCATGATCGGGGTGGACCAGCGCGACGGCGCCCAGGTGAGTTTCTGGCATGAGCCGATGCTGCTGGTGGCCGGTGCCGCCTGGTACGGCTTGCTCTCGGTGATCTGGCAGGCGCTGTTTGCCCACCAGCCGGTGCAACAAAGCCTGGCGGTGTTGTTCCGCGAGCTGGGGCGGTTTCTCAAGCTGAAGTCGGCGTTGTTCGAGCCGATCCGTGGCGTCGACCTGGAAGACAAACGCCTGGCCCTGGCCAAGCAGAACGGCAAGGTGGTGGCGGCGCTGAATGCCAGCAAGGAGATCATCCTCAACCGCGTGGACAGCACCCGGCCTGGGCAGAAAATCAGCCGCTACCTGAAGCTGTACTTTATGGCGCAGGACATCCACGAACGCGCCAGCTCCTCGCACTACCCCTATAACGAACTGGCCGAAGCGTTTTTCCACAGCGACGTGCTGTTCCGCTGCCAGCGTCTGCTGCGCCAGCAAGGCTGGGCCTGCCAGCAACTGGGCGAGGCGATCCAGATGCGCCAGAGCTTCGACTACGGCGGCCACTCCAGCCAGGCCCTGGCCGACCTGCAGGCGTCCATGGAGCACCTGCGCATCCAGAGCAACCCGGCCTGGCGCAGCCTGCTGCGCTCGCTGCGCGCCCTGGCCAGCAACCTCGGCACCCTGAACAACCTGCTGACCAACGCCAGCAACCCCGATGCCCTGGCCGAAGAACAAGACAGCAGCCTGCTGGACCGCTCGCCGCGCTCGCTCAAGGACATCATTGGCCGTATCCGCCTGCAGCTAACCCCCACCTCGCTGCTGTTTCGCCACGCCCTGCGGCTATCCATCGCCCTGTGCGCCGGCTACGGCATGCTGCACCTGATTCACCCCGAGGAAGGCTACTGGATCATCCTCACCACCCTGTTCGTCTGCCAGCCCAACTACGGCGCCACGCGTAAAAAAC
>JBCECW010000174.1:2802-7408 GCA_039207785.1 Pseudomonas sp.
CAACGGATTGGCGGCACGGTGATTGGCCTGATCCTCGGCTGGGCGCTGTTCGACCTGTTCCCCGGTGCCTTGATTCAGGCGACATTTGCGGTGGTGGCCGGCGTGGTGTTCTTCGCCAGCCGAACCACCCGCTACATGCTGTCGACGGCGGCCATTACCTTGATGGTGATGTTCTGCTTTAACCAGGTGGGCGATGGCTACGGGCTGATCGTGCCGCGCCTGGTGGACACCCTGCTCGGTGCCTTGATTGCCGGCCTCGCGGTATTCCTGATCCTGCCGGACTGGCAAGGGCGCCGGCTGAACCAGGTGGTGGCCAATACCCTGAGCTGCAACAGCCGCTACCTGCAGCAGATCATGCGCCAGTACGTCACTGGCAAGCGCGATGACCTGGCCTACCGCCTGGCCCGGCGCAACGCCCATAACGCCGATGCAGCGCTGTCCAGCACCCTGGCCAATATGCTGATGGAGCCGGGGCACTTTCGTAAGGAGGCGGACGTGGGCTTCCGTTTTCTGGTGCTGTCGCACACCTTGCTCAGCTACCTGTCGGCGCTAGGCGCGCACCGAGGCGAGCCGCTGGCCAGCGCGGCCGAAGCGGGGCTGATCAGCCAGGCGGCGTCCATCCTGGCCAGCAGCCTGGATGAAGTGGCGCAGAACCTGGTGGAAAAAACCCCGGTGGTAATTCACAGCGATGCCGAGGAAGAACTGGCCAAGGCGCTGGAGCAGTTGCCGGAAGAAATGGACGACCGCGAGCGGCTGGTGCAAAGCGAGCTAGCGCTGATCTGCCGCCAACTGAGCCCGCTGCGCACCTTGGCGGCGCATGTGTTGCGTGACCCTGTAAGTATTAACGCGCCGGGTTAAGCGCATTGGTGCGCGGAGCACACCCTACGAGAGCAACGCAGGACCCGTAGGGTACGCTCCGCACACCAGACCCACCGTCTAGCGCAGCATATCCGCCAACGCATCAATCTCTTCGCGGTGCACCGTGATCAATTGCAGCCCGCCGTTGATATCCAGCTGGTTATACGGCGGCAGCAATTTGTGGAATGCGCCCAGGCTTTGCAGCGGCGGCAAATCGGCAGCGTGGTCGAAGCCTTTGAGGCGGTGGTAGCGCGCCAGATTCACCAGATCGATCAGCTCCAGGTGGTACCCCACCCCACGCTTTTCCCAGTCCCCGCTGCTGCGCACAATCTCCACCAGGTCCTCATCCACCGCCCATTTGCGCAGCAGGATAATGCCCAACGACTTGCTGTATTCCTGGCACAGCTGCAAGTACAGCTCGCGCGAGGGCACGGCGTCGTCTTTAAAGGCGGAGAGAATCGCCAGCGAACCCAGCTCGCTCATCAGGCTGGCCAGCAGCGCCTGCTCGGGCTGGATATGCCCCACCCGCGCCGCCAGAAAGGCGCAGATACAGGCCTGCAGAATCAGACGCTCCCAGGCCTCCATAAATAGCTTTTTATGCGCCGCGCTATGCAGGGTAAACAGGCTTTGAATGCTATGGACCATGGTGATGCGGTCCACCTGGCCAACGCCCAGCACCTGCATCACATCTTTAAGGGTCTTGGGGCCACGGCGGGTGCGATTGAGGGCGCTGGAGCAGTATTTGATCAGCAAGGCCGCCAGGGCGGGATCGCGGCTGATCAGTTTGCTCAGGGCTTCCAGGCTGATATCGGGGCTGCGCAGGGCCTTGCGGATTTCCAGGGTTAGCGCTGGCAAGCTGGGCAACTGTTCTTCGCCCGACATCAACTGCGTCACCACCTGGCGATAGCGCGCATACCCGCTTAACACGGCCGACATAACACCCTACTCCAGCACAGACCTCAGGCCGTACAGGCTAAACGCTATCACCGCATTTGCCCATTGGCCGCCCGTCAGAAGTGCGCGCAAGGTCTCAGGCGCTGCTTAGGTTGAACCCGGGCGCCGGTACACCAGTCCCACCCTTACCGTCGTTTGCCACCGAGGACCGCACCATGGAACGCAACAAACACGACCTGCCCGCCCTGTTCGAGCAACTGGGCCTGCCGTCCGAGCCGGACGCCATCGCCCAATTTATCGCCAGCCATTCGCCGCTGCCTGACGAGATCAAGGTGTCCAAGGCCAGCTTCTGGTCGCCCTCGCAGCAGGCGTTTTTGCAGGACGAGATTCTCGATGATTCGGACTGGGCGCCGGTGGTGGATCAGCTGAATGTCTTGCTACGGAAAAAGGTGCCCTAGCCTTCGGCTTTCGGCAAATCCCGCCAGGTGAGATACACGCGCAAGTCGAACTCCAACTGGTGATAGCCCGGCAGCATGTACTCGCAGAGTTTGTAGAACGCCTTGTTGTGGTCCGACTCTTTGAGATGCGCCAGCTCGTGCACCACGATCATGCGCAAGAACTCTGGCGCCGCGTCCTTGAACAGCGAGGCCACGCGAATCTCTTTCTTGGCCTTGAGCTTGCCGCCTTGCACCCGCGAAATGGCCGTGTGCAGCCCCAGCGCGCGGTGGGTCAGGTCCAGGCGATTGTCGAAAAGCACCTTGTCGATGGCGGGCGCGTTGCGCAGGTGCTCCTGCTTGAGCTCCAGGGTGTAGGCGTACAGCGCCTTGTCACTCTGCACCGCGTGCTTGTGTGGATAACGCTGCTGCAGATAAGCCTCCAGACGGTTGCTGGCGATCAGCTGGCGCACCTGCTCTTGCAGGGCGGGCGGATAGGCTTGCAGGTATTTGAGGGGCAGCATGGGCAGCCAGTCGTCGGCGGTGGGGCGCCAGTTTAACGGAGCCTGTCCACCGGGCAAAACGCCAGCTTTTCTGCCAGCCCGAAGCCCATCAAGCACTTGCAGCGGTTGGTGAAAAAACAAGCGAAACGGCCGCCGTTTTCATGGCAGCCAGAGGACGACGAAAGGCGTTCAAGGGCACTGAACGTTGCACGATACACAGGCCGCGGGACACCTTACTTCCTCTCCCGCGGAGAGATTTTTGATGATCGACCTGGCTACCTGGAACCTGTCCATCCCCGTTGGCGTACCGGCCACCACCATTCAAACCCCACTGCTGGTGGGCGGTTATCAGGACTATTACTTCAAGTCGGATAACGGCTCGATCATTTTCTGGGCACCGGTCAACGGCACCGTCACCGACAGCGCCAGCTACCCCCGTAGCGAGCTGCGCGAGACCTTTGCCGATGGCAAATTGCGCAACTGGACCTACCCCAGCGCCGACAACTTCCTGCGCGCCGCCGTGGCCGTGACCCAGGTGCCGTCCACCGGCAAGGTGGTGATTGGCCAGATCCACGCCTATGGCAGTTCCAAGCCGATGGTGAAGCTGGAGTTCCAGTACAAGGTCAAAACCAGCACGGCCAATATCGTCGCCAAGGTACGTACCACGCCGCTGGATGAAGAAGGCCAGGTGATCACCGTGCTGAGCGGGGTCAAGCTGAACCAGCGCTTTACCTACACCCTGCACCTGACGCCCAAGGGCTCGCTGGTGATCAACGTCAACAGCGCGCAGTTTTCCACCGCCATCGACCCCACGTGGGCGCCCAAGCCGCTGTACTTCAAGGCCGGCGTGTATACCCAGGACAACGAGGGCTACGAAACCGAAGCCGGCGCGGCAACCTTCTATGTGTTGAAGATTGACCATACGGCGGTAGCGACCGCCAAAGCCGCCACAACGAAATAACCGTAGGGTGCGCTCCGCGCACCCTTGCGATGTTCTTGGTGCGCGGAGCGCACCCTACGAAAAAGCCCGCCATAAAGGCGGGCTTTTCACACTGCGAATCACACTCAGCGAACTCAGTTCACCTTGGCGTCCAGCTCACCCTTGGCATAACGCTCGAACATCGCTTCCAGGGAAACGGGTTTGATCTTCGAGGCGTTGCCAGCGGTGCCGAAGGCTTCGTAGCGGGCGATGCAGATATCGCGCATGGCCACGATGGTCTTGGCGAAGAATTTACGCGGGTCGAACTCGCTCGGCTGCTCGGCCATCATGCGACGGATAGCGCCGGTGGAGGCCAGACGCAGGTCGGTGTCGATGTTCACCTTGCGCACGCCGTGCTTGATGCCTTCAACGATCTCTTCAACCGGCACACCGTAGGTTTCCTTGATGTCGCCGCCGAATTCGTTGATTACCTTCAGCCACTCTTGCGGCACCGAGGACGAACCGTGCATCACCAGGTGGGTGTTGGGAATGCGCTTGTGGATTTCCTTGATGCGCTCGATCGACAGCACGTCGCCGGTAGGCGGCTTGGTGAACTTGTAGGCGCCGTGGCTGGTGCCGATGGCAATCGCCAGGGCATCGACCTGGGTGCGCTTGACGAAGTCAGCGGCTTCTTCCGGGTCGGTCAGCAGTTGGCTGTGGTCCAGCACGCCTTCGGCGCCCACGCCATCTTCTTCACCGGCCTGGCCGGTTTCCAGGCTGCCCAGGCAACCCAGCTCACCTTCTACCGACACGCCGCAGGCGTGGGCAAAGGCAACGGTCTGCTGGGTAACACGGACGTTGTACTCGTAGTCAGACGGGGTCTTGCCGTCGGCCTTGAGCGAGCCGTCCATCATCACCGAGCTGAAGCCCAGCTGGATGGAACGCTGGCACACGTCCGGGCTGGTGCCGTGGTCCTGGTGCATGCACACCGGGATATG
>JBCECW010000175.1:0-1635 GCA_039207785.1 Pseudomonas sp.
GTTGGCCCCGCTGGACCTGGGTTTTACCACCCTGCGTAACCGTACCCTGATGGGCTCCATGCACACGGGGCTGGAAGAGAAGCCGGACGGTTTCGAGCGCATGGCCGCCTACTTTGCCGAGCGCGCCCTGGGCGGTGTTGGCCTGATGGTCACCGGCGGTATCGGCCCGAACGTGGAAGGCGGCGTTTACTCCGGCGCGGCCAAACTCACCACGCTGGAAGAAGCAGAAAAACACAAGATCGTCACCAAGGCGGTGCACGAGGCAGGCGGCAAGATCGCCATGCAGATCCTCCACGCCGGCCGTTATGCCTACAGCCCGAAATCGGTAGCGCCGAGCGCCATCCAGGCACCGATCAACCCGTTCAAGCCGCACGAGCTGGACGAAGAGGGCATCGAGAAACAGATCGCCGATTTCGTTACCTGCTCCAGCCTGGCCCAGGTGGCCGAGTACGACGGCGTGGAAATCATGGGTTCCGAGGGTTACTTCATTAACCAGTTCCTCGCCGCCCACACCAACCAGCGCACCGACCGCTGGGGTGGCAGCTACGAAAACCGCATGCGCCTGCCGGTGGAAATCGTCCGTCGCGTACGTGAGGCCGTAGGCCCGAACTTCATCATCATCTATCGCCTGTCGATGCTCGACCTGGTGGAAGGCGGCAGCACCTGGGACGAAATCGTGTTGCTGGCCAAGGCCATCGAAAAGGCCGGCGCCACCATTATCAACACCGGTATCGGCTGGCACGAAGCGCGTATCCCCACCATCGCCACCAAAGTGCCGCGCGCCGCGTTCAGTAAAGTGACCGCCAAGCTCAAGGGCGAAGTCAGCATTCCGCTGATCACCACCAACCGCATCAACACCCCGGAAGTGGCCGAGCAAGTGCTGGCCGAAGGCGACGCCGATATGGTGTCCATGGCCCGTCCGTTCCTCGCCGACCCGGAGTTCGTCAACAAGGCCGCCGCTGGCCGTAGCGACGAAATCAACACCTGCATCGGCTGCAACCAGGCCTGCCTGGACCACACTTTCGGCGGCAAGCTCACCACCTGCCTGGTCAACCCACGTGCCTGCCACGAAACCGAGCTGAACTACATCGCCACCACCGCCGTGAAGAAAATCGCCGTGGTCGGTGCCGGCCCTGCCGGTCTGGCGGCTGCCACTGTTGCCGCTGAGCGTGGCCATAGCGTGACCCTGTTCGACGCCGCCAGCGAAATCGGCGGCCAGTTCAACGTGGCCAAGCGCGTACCGGGCAAGGAAGAGTTCTACGAAACCATCCGCTACTTCAACCGCAAGGTGCAAAGCACCGGTGTGGACCTGAAGCTGAACACCCGTGTCAGCGTCGACGACCTGGTCAAAGGCGGCTTTGACGAAATCATCCTGGCCACCGGTATTGCCCCGCGCACCCCGGCCATTCCGGGCATCGACAACCCGAAAGTGATCAGCTACCTGGACGCCATCCTGCAGCGCAAGCCGGTGGGCCAGAAGGTCGCGGTGATCGGCGCCGGCGGTATTGGCTTCGACGTTTCGGAATTTATCGTTCACCAGGGCGAAGCCACCAGCCAGGACCGCGATGCGTTCTGGAAAGAGTGGGGCATCGACAAAGCCCTGGAAGCCCGTGGCGGTATCGCCGGGGTCAAGGC
>JBCECW010000175.1:1645-7360 GCA_039207785.1 Pseudomonas sp.
CGAGGTGTTCCTGCTGCAACGCAAGAAAACCAAGGTGGGCGACGGCCTGGGCAAGACCACCGGCTGGATCCACCGCACCGGCCTGAAAAACAAGAACGTGCAAATGCTGAACAGCGTCGAGTACCTCAAGGTGGACGACGCTGGCCTGCATATCCGTATCGGCGAAGGCGAACCTCAAGTATTGGCGGTGGATACCGTGATCGTCTGCGCTGGCCAGGACCCGCTGCGCGAGCTGCAGGAAGGCCTGGAAGCCGCTGGCCAACTGGTGCACCTGATTGGTGGTGCCGATGTGGCGGCCGAACTCGACGCCAAGCGCGCCATCAACCAAGGCTCGCGTCTCGCAGCAGGTCTGTAAAAAGCTGGTGCGCGGAGCGCACCCTACGAAATCGAGTGCGGTCTCGTAGGGTGTGCTTCGCGCACCAAGCGCTCTCAACTAAAACAACAAAGGAGTTGCCATGACCAGTTCCGCCCTCAGTTCCAACCCCGCTGTCACCGCCGCCCTCGAGCAGTGGCATTCGATGATCGAAAACAAAAGCCTCAAAGCCCTGCCCGAACTGCTCGACCCCAAGGCGGTATTTCGTTCGCCCATGGCGTTCAAACCGTACGAAGGCGCGCAGATGGTCAATCTGATTCTGAATACCGTGATCCAGGTATTCGAGAACTTTGCCTACCACCGCCAACTGGTCAGCGCCGACGGCCTGAGCGTGGTGTTGGAGTTCAGCGCCACCGTCGGTGACCGGCAGCTCAAGGGCATCGATATGGTGCAGTTCAATGCCGAGGGCAAGATTGTCGATTTCGAAGTGATGATTCGCCCCATGAGCGGCCTGCAGGCCCTGGGCGAGGAGATGGGCAAGCGCCTGGCGCCGTTTTTGGCCAAGGCCAAGGCCTGAATACGGAAAGTTCCCGCCTGCGTTACAAAAGTTGACCGTTGTACCAATTCCGTCACAGTTTTATTCCGGCGCCCGGTTCCTGGGCGCTGAGCACGGGTGACTGCCAACCCAGTCACATTGCCGGCGCGCCTTTTTACCCTAGACTTGAGCCAAATGTAGGAATACACCTACTTTCTCGCTGTGCGCGCGAAAAAGTGTGGGCGTAATTCGTAAGCGCGAAACGTCGCTGTTGTCTGGCTTAGGGGTCCGTTGATGAGCATGCAGATCAAGCCGCAAATGGTTGAAGCCGTGGTGTTCTTCAATGAACGCGGCATCTGCAAGGAAATGCTGTTTCCCGAGTTCGAGGCCTTGCTCGACGGCGTGGTCAATATGCCGGAGTTTCGCGACCAGCAGATGCGCGTGGCCTACGTGCTGATCAACCCCCGCCTGCTGGTGCGCGCGGCGGTGTTTTTCTACCTGGAATTCGATGAGCGCGGCTCCCCCGACGCCGGCTGGAATATTCCCCTGCGCCACCTGGCCGAGCGCTCCGGCCGTGGCCCCGACCTGGGCGCCGGCCCCATCCGCCTGGCCTGCCGCAGCCAATGCCCGGTGTCCTGGCACGCCATGCACCTGTGGGACCCCAGCCTGGTTCCGGGGCAGAACGATCTGGTGCTGCTGCGCGATACCGTTAAACGCAATGGCCTGGGCCTGCTGGTGGAAGATGACGCCGCCCAGAGCCTGGCCCCCGAGCGCCTGCAACTGGCCCCGGAAGACCAATGGCATGCGCCGGACCCAGCCAAGGAAGCGGCGGAAAAACTGGCGGAAAAAATCGAACAGGAACATCGGCTGAAAACCGCGCAACTGATCAAGCAGCAGCGCCTGCGTATCAGCAGCCAGACCCAGCAATACGAAGAAGAAGTGGCCAAGCTGAAAATGGCCGGCGCCGAGGAGTCGCAAAAGCTCCTGGCGCAGATTCAGACCCTGCACCAGGCCTTGCGCCAGCAGGAAGAGCTGAATGTCAGCCTGAAAGGCCAACTGGCCGCGCAGGCCGATACCTTTCAGAAAAACCGCGAAGAAATGACCGAACAACTGCGCGCCATCGAACGCCATGGCCGCGCTGAAACCGATCTGCTGCGCGCCCAGTTCGACAGCGAAATGCAGGCTCGGATCGCCTCGGCGGTGGTGGAGTACAAAGAGCAGATCGCCATCCGCGACGTGGAACTGGCTTACCGCAACGAGCTGGATACCCAGCTGGAGCAGGAAGTGGAGCGCCTCAAGCAGGAGCGCGATGCCTTTGCCAGCCAGGGCGGCGAACAGATTCTGGAGCGCTTGTCCAAGCTGGGCGTGGTGTTTGTGGTGTACCACCCGGGCGCCGGCCACCTGACCATTCCGCTGCAAGATATTGCCCGTTACCAGGACAACCCCCTGGCCTACGCGGCGGCCAAATGTTTTGTCGCCGAGCCGCAGTACCGCCAGTGGCTGGCCCATTACGAAAAACCGGCCTGCGATGCCAGCTTGCCCAATGGCGACCGCTGCGGCATTCCGCTGGACCGTATCGACACGCCAAGCCGCTTTGTTATCGGCGACTCCAACTGCTGCGCCCGGCACAAGACCATTTCGCGTCTGCGCACCGTCAGCTGACCCTTGCTCGTCCACCTTCCCCAGTGGGCCCCCCAGGCGCCGTTACAGCGCCTGGCATTGCCGTGGGCGCAGGAGGCTGGGGTTGAACTGGCGGTACTGCGCCTGGACCTGATCGACCCGCTGATCAGCGGCAATAAATGGTTCAAGTTGCAGCACCACCTGCAGGCCGCCGAGGCCGCTGGTGCTGCGGGCGTGATCAGCCTGGGCGGTGCCCATTCCAATCATTTGCATGCCCTGGCCGCCGCCGGCCAGCGCTTTGGCTTTGCCACCGTTGGCCTGCTGCGTGGCGAGCCGCAGGACACCCCCACGGTGCGTGATCTGCAGGCCTGGGGCATGCAACTGCAATGGCTCGGTTACGGCGGCTATCGCCAGCGTCATCAAGCCGACTTCTGGCCACAGTGGCTGGCGCGTTACCCCGGCTTTTATCCGGTGCCCGAAGGCGGTGGCGGCTTGCCCGGTGCCCTGGGCTGCATGGCCCTGCGCGAAATGGCCGAGGCGCAACTGGCCGCTATCGGCTGGGATGACTTCGAGGCCTGGTGGCTGGCAGCCGGCACCGGCACCACCCTGGCTGGCCTGGTGCTGGCCGAGGCCGGGCGGCGCCAGGTGTATGGCGCCAGCGCCGTGCCGGCCGGGCATGGCGTGGAAGAAAACCTGCGCAGCATTTTCCTGGAAGCCGGACAAACCGATCAGGGGTATCAGTTGCTGGAGGCGAGCCGCGGCGGCTTTGCTAAGGTCGATACAGAGCTGACGGCGTTTGTAGACAGGGCGGAACAAGACGGTACGGTGCCGCTGGAAGCGATTTACACCGGCAAGGCGTTAATGGCGTTGCGCCTGTTTGTGGCGGCCGGTAACGTGGCTCGCGGCACGCGTCTGCTGTTCGTCCATACGGGCGGCTTGCAGGGGCGACGGGCCACTCGTCTACCTATAGCGCACGGCGCAACGGAGCCTGGTCTTTTCCATGAGTGAGCCACTAAGCCTTGAGCAACTGCGCAGCCTGACGCCGCTCAATGTGCTGTCTGAACAGCAATGGCGCGAGCTGCGCAGCCAGCTGGTGCCGCAGCCGATGCTGGCCGGACAGTTGCTGTTCCGCCCTGGCGACCAGGCCCGCCTGACCTATTACCTGCTGGCGGGCGAGCTGCTGCTGACCAGCGCCGACGGCCAACAAACCCGCCTGCAAGCCGGCAGCGAAGCTAGCTGCCATCCTATTTCGCCAAGCCTGCCGCGGCTGGTCGAAGCCCGCGCCCTCACCGAAATCAGCCTGCTGGTGCTCGACAGCGCCACGCTCACCCGCCTGCTGACCTGGCGCCTGGCCTACCAGGATCTGCTGCTGGAGTTGGGCCAGCGCGGCGGCGATGTGGAATGGCTGGAGCGCCTGCTGGAAAACCCGCTGTTCGCCAAGGTGCCATCGCCCAATGTGCGCGCCATGCTCGACCGTCTGCAGCGCCTGGAACTCAAGGCCGGCACCACGGTGCTAAGTGAAGGTGAAGTGGGCGACTGCTGCTACTTCCTCAATAGTGGCCGTGCCGAGGTGATTCGCAGCGAAGGCAGCGAACGCCAGGTGCTGGCCGAGCTGGAGGAGGGCGCCTGTTTCGGCGAAGAGGCACTGCTGGCCGACCAGCCGCGCAATGCCACGGTGACCATGATCGAAGACGGCGTGGTGCTACGCCTGGACCGTCAGGATTTCTTTGCCCTGCTCAAGGCGCCGATTGTCGACGAAGTTTCCTTTGGCGAAGCGGCGCGGCTGCTCTCTAGCGGCGCCCAGTGGCTGGATGTGCGTTTGCAGGAAGAGTACGAGCGCGGGCATGCGCTGGAGTCGTTGCATATGCCGCTGCAATTGCTGCGTTTGAAGGCGCGGTTGCTGGATAAGAGCCGCACCTACCTGTGTTACAGCGACAGTGGGCACCGGGCGGTGAGTGCGGTGTTTCTGTTGTCGCAGTTGGGGTTTAACGCTTACGCCCTGCGCGATGGGGTGAATGGGCTGCCGGCGGTGCTGCGTGAAGGGTTGTTGTGTGAAAGCGGGTCGGGGTATTTGGCGCGGTCGGGGGGGAGGACGGAGCGCAGTCGGTAGGTTCGGCGCACCGCCTTACTGCGGCCAACTATCGGCGACTAAAAACACTCGCTCCGCTTCACCCCATGCGCCATGAGCATCCTGCTCAAACCGCACCACCAACTGCGCCTGCGCATCCGCCGCCAACGCGCTTAACCATTGCTCGAACTGCGCCACCGACCACAAGGTCTCGTCCTGTTCGCGCGCCGCCGCCAGCCAGGTTTGCCGGGGAATCGGCTGCCAGCGCCCGCCGCTTTGGGCAAACGCGGGCCAATCCTTGCGGTGTAGCCAACGCCCGCGTAGGTGCTCGGCCAATGCACCTGCCGGCGACTGGCAAACACCTGGCCACG
The DNA here is from genome assembly GCA_039207785.1 of Pseudomonas sp. Classification (GTDB taxonomy): domain Bacteria; phylum Pseudomonadota; class Gammaproteobacteria; order Pseudomonadales; family Pseudomonadaceae; genus Aquipseudomonas. The sequence goes on from JBCECW010000175.1 coordinate 6,553, forward strand.
GATAAAACAAATACCCCGCCAACCACAACTGCGGCTGAACGTGACCAATCCCTAGTCCGGCCAACGCCGCCTGCGCTTCTGGCCGAGCGGAAAGGGGCAGTTGGTGGTGCAGCAGATGGTCAAGCTTGCGCGCCAGGCGGTCCTGGCTGCCCGGCCCCAGCCATTGCCCGGCATCGTGGCCATCGCCCTGTTGCGGGCCGAGGTAGAGCTTGATCGCCAATTCCTGGTGGTGCACGCCGTCGTCGTCTTGCAACAGCAGATCCAGCTCGCCCAGGGTATGCCCGCCTTCGCGGATGGCCAGGTTGGCGGCCAGCAGCTCGACTCCCGGCGCGGCCTGCAGGGCGAACTGCCAGAGACGTTCGTAGTACAGGCCCAGGCGGCGGATGCTGTGCTGCGCCAGCCAGGCGTCCAATGGCGCCGGGGCGCGATCCAGTTGTTGCAGCCAGTCGGCCAACTGCTGCGGTTGCGCGACCCAGGTGCTGGCTGCCAGCGGGTGGCGTTGGGCGCAGTGAGCCGGGTCGAGCAGTGGCGGCGACAACAGCACCCAGGCCAGGTCACGCACGGCGGGGTGGTGCAGGTGCTGGGGCAGGGCGGCCAGGGTTGGAAAAAGCGTCATGTTGCGAGCATAGCGTTTACCTGGCGCGATGTGCGCCTTGGTTTGCCGCGCCGCTTTCGCCCATAATTGCCCCAGCCTGTCAGACCCTCGCTTGGAAGAGGGCGCATTTATCTTGTTCGCTTGCGTCACCCAGGAGTCCCATGGAGCAATTTCGCAATATCGGCATCATCGGCCGCTTGGGCAGTTCACAGG
>JBCECW010000176.1:0-7356 GCA_039207785.1 Pseudomonas sp.
GGACTGACGCTGGTGGCGCTGGCGTTTTACCTGGTGCAGCGGCCGCTGGCGGATATCGAGCCGTTCAGTACACGCATGGGCTGGTCCTTGCCGTGGTTTTCCTCGTTTCACAGCCGTTTTAACTACGACTTCCCTGTCAGCCTCGACGAGAGCGTGGCGCCGGTGCAGTACAACTACCGCGACCAAGCCGAGCTGCAACGCCTGGGGCTGGACCATCACCTGAGCGGCGAGCAACCGGGCGTCAGCGTATTTCTGCGCGACGGCGAGCAGGTGTTCCATACCTATTCCACCTATGGCCGCGGGTTGGATCTGCTCAACGGCATCGACAACTGGCTGGACCTTACGCCGCTGGGCCGCCGCGAAGGCTGGGACGGCATGCCCGACCTCCATGGCGCCGGCAAATACTGGTGGAAGCTGCACGACAGCTATGCCCAGCAAGACGGCGCAGCGCCCAGTTGCTGTGACTAAAACCCGAGGAGCGTTGCCATGTTGACCCTTGTATTGATTGCCCTGGTGGTAGCGGTGGCGGTGTTGCTGGCGGTGGTCGCGCAGCAGCCCGATACCTTTCACGTCGAGCGCTCGCGCCATATCGCCGCGCCAATCGCGACGGTATTTGTCCAGATCAACGACTTTCGCCGCTGGCAGCAGTGGTCGCCCTGGGCCAAGCTCGACCCGGCCATGCAGGTGAGCTACAGCGGGCCGGACACCGGCGTCGGCGCCAGCCAGAGCTGGATGGGCAATAACCAGGTGGGGCAGGGCAGCTCCACCATCGTCGAAAGCCTGGCCAATGAGCGCGTGCGCATGCAGCTGGCGTTTCTCAAACCGTTCAAAGCCACTAACGATGTGTTGTTTTCTTTGCAGCCCGAGGGTGACGGCACACGCGTGACCTGGGCCATGAGCGGGCGCAAGAACCTGCTGATGAAGGGCATGCATATGGTCATGGACATGGACAAGATGTGCGGCCAGGCCTTCGAACAAGGGCTGGCGCAGTTGGAGGTGCAAGCACAACAAGCCTAGGGGAGTTGCATTTGCCGCCGGGCATCCCCATTACCTTGGCGTCTCTAGCCCTGCGAGCGATGCCCGATGTCCATTCTGTCTTCCCGCCAGCGCAAAGCGCTGCGCATGACGCGCGAATTTGTGGCGCCCTATCGCTGGCAGGTGATCGGCGCCTTGTTCGCGCTGATGTTTACCGCCGGTATCACCCTGTTTATGGGGCAGGGGGTCAAGCTGCTGGTGGACAAGGGCTTTGCCACCCAGTCGCCGCATATGCTCAACCAGTCCATCACCCTGTTTATGGTGCTGGTGGTGGCCCTGGCGGTGGGCACCTTTACCCGCTTTTACCTGGTGTCGTGGATTGGCGAGCGCTTTGTCGGCGATATCCGCAAGAAGGTGTTTAACCACCTGATTACCCTGCATCCGGGCTTTTACGAGAGCAATCGCAGCTCCGAGATCCAGTCGCGCCTGACCGCCGATACCACGCTGCTGCAGTCGGTGATCGGCTCTTCGCTGTCGCTGTTTTTGCGCAATGTGCTGATGCTGGTGGGCGGCGTGGTGCTGCTGTTTGTTACCAACCCGAAGCTGTCGCTGATCGTGATTGCGGCGCTGCCGCTGGTGATTGCGCCGATCCTGATTTTTGGCCGGCGGGTGCGCAGCCTGTCGCGCCTGAGCCAGGACCGGATTGCCGATGTGGGCAGCTATGTCGGCGAAAGCCTGGGCCAGATCAAGACCGTGCAGGCCTATAACCACCAGGAGCAGGACAAGCAGCGCTTTGGCGCCACGGTGGAAGATGCCTTTGAAACTGCGCGCAAACGTATTTCCCAGCGCGCCTGGCTGATCAGCGTGGTGATTCTGCTGGTGCTCGGTGCTGTGGGTGTGATGCTCTGGGTCGGCGGTATGGATGTGATCGCTGGGCGTATCAGCGGCGGCGAGCTGGCGGCCTTTGTGTTCTATAGCCTGATCGTCGGCACCGCCTTTGGCACCTTGAGCGAGGTGCTGGGCGAGTTGCAGCGCGCTGCCGGGGCGGCCGAGCGGATTGCCGAGCTGTTGCAGGCGCGCAGCGAAATCCAGGCACCGGCCAGCGATCTGCTGGCGCTGCCAGCGCGGGTCAGTGGCCGTATCGAGCTGGACGAGGTGCGTTTTGCCTACCCGACGCGACCGGATCGCTGGGCGGTGGATGGCATCAGCCTGCAGGTGCAGCCAGGGGAAACCCTGGCGTTGGTCGGGCCGTCGGGGGCGGGCAAGTCGACGCTGTTCGATCTGCTGCTGCGCTTTTTCGATCCCCAGCACGGGCAGATTCGCGTCGATGGCCTGCCGATCGCGCAACTGGACCCCAGCGACCTGCGCCGCAGCTTTGCCCTGGTGTCGCAGAACCCGGCGCTGTTCTTTGGCAGCGTGTTGGAGAACATCCGTTATGGCCGCGCGGATGCCACGCAGGCCGAGGTGGAGGCGGCCGCCCGCGCCGCCCATGCCCATGAGTTCATCACCGCCATGCCCGAGGGCTACAACACCCACCTGGGGGATGGCGGCCTGGGTCTGTCGGGCGGCCAGCGCCAGCGCCTGGCGATTGCCCGGGCGTTATTGGTGGATGCACCGATTCTGCTGCTGGACGAAGCCACCAGCGCCCTGGACGCCGAGAGTGAGCATTTGATTCAGCAGGCCTTGCCGACCCTGATGGCGGGGCGCACCACCCTGGTGATCGCCCATCGCCTGGCCACGGTAAAAAGTGCGGATCGCATTGTCGTGATCGACAAGGGCCAGTTGATGGCCCTGGGTACCCACGCCCAGTTGGTGGCCAGCAATCCGCTGTACCGGCGCCTGGCCGAGTTGCAGTTCAATTCGGCGGACAGTTCGGTGGACAGCTCGGCCGATAGCAGCGCCGAGGGCGAGATTACTCAGCCGGCTTGATTTCGCGGGGGGCGTTCTTGGCCGGCTGCGGTTTGACCGTCAAGGCCACGCCCAGCGCCGCGACAATAATGGCGCCGATAGCCAGCCACTGGGTATGGCTCAGGCGCTCCTGCAGGAAGACCAGCCCAGAGAGCGCGGCAATCGCCGGCTCCATGCTCATCAGGGTGCTGAAGGTGCGCGCCGGCAAACGGGTGAGGGCGTACATTTCCAGGCTGTAGGGCAGGGCGGTGGACAGGATCGCCACGCCTACCGCCACCGGCAGGATGCTCCAGTGAAACAGGCTGCTGCCGGCTTCATACAGGCCCACCGGAAAGACGATGATGGCCGCCACCAGGGCGCCCAGGGTAACCGTATGAGCGCCATGCTCGGCACCGGCGCGCTGGCCAAAAATGATATAGATCGCCCAGCACACGCCGGCACCCAGGGCAAAGGCAGCGCCCAGCGGGTCGAGGGGAATATCGCCGGCATCGGCCGGTAGCAGCAGGGCCAGGCCCAGTACCGCCAGGCCAATCCAGACAAAGTCCAGAATCCGCCGCGACGAGGCCATGGCCAGCACCAGCGGGCCGGTGAACTCCAGCGCTACAGCGATGCCCAGCGGCACGGTTTTCAGCGACATATAGAACAGCAGGTTCATCACCCCCAGCGAGGCGCCATAGGCCACCAGCGAGCGCCAGGCACCGGCATTGAAGGCTTTGCGCCAGGGGCGCATCACGCTGATCAGGATCAGTGCGCCCAGGCCCAGGCGCAGGGCCGATACGCCCTCGGCGCCAATCAGCGGGAACAGGCCCTTGGCCAATGCCGCGCCACCCTGGATGGAGCACATGGCGACAATCAGCAAAAGAATCGGGATAACAATGGCGGAAGCGTGCTTGGACCCAGGCATAGGGAGTGTCCGGTAAGGCGTGTCACGGGCGCATACGGCGACGGGAGCGCGGCAGGGAGGAGAGGGATCGTTGAAGCGGGCGGTTTTTACCGCTCTGCACCGACCAGGGTCGAGCCTGGCCGGCGGTGTTGCGTTACAGCGTGAAGCTTAGCGGTACTCGCACAGGTATGCGGTATCGACGGCGACTTTCAGCTGGAATTTGCTATTGGCCGGTACGGTGAACTTGCTGCCGGCGGCGAAGGTTTCCCAGTTATCGGTGCCTGGCAGTTTGACCGTCAGGGCGCCGGCTACCACGTGCATCACTTCCAGTTGGCTGGTGCCGAATTCGTATTCGCCGGCAGCCATTACGCCGATGGTGGCCGGGCCTTCTGCCATGCCGAAGGCGATGGATTTGACGGTGCCGTCGAAGTACTCGTTGACCTTGAACATGGACATTTCCTTAAAGGGACGAAAAAAGGGCCGGCCAGTATGCCCAAGCGAGTGGTGATCGTCACCTGTGCCTTGGTTCGCGGAGCGCACCCTACGATACCGCGTCGACCCCCAACGTCTCGTTCACCCCGAAACCGTAGGGGGCGCTCCGCGCACCAAGCGATCCAACGCTAAAGCGGCAACACCAACGGCAATAACCGCGCCGTGTTGCGCGCATCTTCCAGCGCCCGGTGCTGTTGCCCCTGGAAGCTCAAGCCGGCCAGTTGCAGGGCGGTATGCAGGCTCACCGGCTTTTGCAGCTGGCGCGCCTTGGCAAAGCGCTGTTTGAGGTTCAGGTGCGGCACCTCGCGCAGCAAGCTGCTCAGCTGGTGGTGCTGCCATTCCTGTTCCAGCTGCTTGCGGTCGTAGTCGCCCCAGCTGGCCCAGCCCACCAGGCGCGGCTGGTGGGCGCTCAACCAGCGTTCGAACAGCGGCCACACGGTGGCCAGCGGTGCGGCACTGTCGACGTTGGCCTGGCTGATATGGGTGAGCTGTTTGCAGAAGCTGGTGAGGTGCGGGCGCCGCTGGGGGCGGACAAAGCGTTGAAAATGGTCGACTTCGCGGCCTTCGGCGTTCACCAGGCTGGCGCCGATCTCGATGATTTCCATGTCTGTAACCGGCCAGCCACCTTCTTCTGTCGTGGCCTCCAGGTCGATCACCACCCAATGTCCCATCGTGTTCTCCATCCGTTGCGCTGGAGTATGGAAGGCCTTTTGCCGGCCCGCAAACCCCATTCCAGGGGCTTCGCTCCGGTATGACCGGCGCCACTGGGGATTTTCTCCCGGCCAAATCGCCAGAGACCTCTACGCTTCTAGAAAGAACGAGCAGTAACCCAATAAGGAGAAGTGCAATGGCGACTGTGGCATTTATCCGGCTCGGCACCATGGGCTTTCATATGGCTGGGCACCTGGCCTGCGAGGGGCATCAGGTGACCGTCTACAACCGCACGGCAAGCAAGGCCGAGCTGTGGTGCGAGGAATTTGCCGGCGAAAGCGCCGCCACCCCGCGCGAGGCGGTGGAGGGCGCCACGCTGGTAATGACCTGCGTGGGCAATGACCAGCATCTGCGTGAGGTGCTGCTGGGTGAAAACGGCGCCTTCGCGGGCATGGCGCCGGGCAGCGTGTTGGTGGACCACACCTCGGCCTCGGCCGGTATCGCCCGCGAACTGGCGGCCCTGGCGGCCGAACGCGAACTGGGCTGTCTCGATGCGCCGGTGTCGGGCGGCCAGTCCGGTGCCGAAAACGGCATGCGGACGGTGATGGTCGGCGGCGATGGCGCGCTGTATGAGCGGGCGGCGCCGGTGCTGGAGAGTTACGCCAAGCTGGTCAAGCTGATGGGCCCGGTGGGCAGCGGGCAGTTGACCAAGATGGTTAACCAGATCTGCGTCGGCGGCTTGCTGCAGGGCTTGGCCGAGGCGCTGCATTTCGCCCGCAAGGCGGGCCTGGATGTACCCGCCGCCATGGAGGTCATCAGCCACGGCGCGGCGCAATCCTGGCAGCTGGACCACCGCTACCAGACCATGCTGGAAGGCAAGTTCGACTACGGCTTTGCCGTGGACCTGATGCGCAAGGACTTCGCCATGGTCTTTGCCGAAGCGCAGCGCAATGGCGCGCAATTGCCGGTGACCCAGCTGGTGGACCAGTTCTACAGCGAGGTGCAAAACAGCGGGGGAGGGCGCTGGGATACCTCCAGCCTGATTACCCGTCTGAAGTAGGCCGGTCGCCCCTTTGCGGCCCCTGGCGCGGCGGGTAGAATCGCCGCCCGCTACCGCTCTGACGGTAGTTTCAGATGGGTCATCAGGTAGAACCTCCATGATTTGCCGAGCAGGCTGCGGTGCATGCTGCATCGCCCCTTCCATCAGTTCCCCGCTACCGGGTTTGCCCCATGGCAAGCCGGCGGGCGAACGTTGTCTGCATCTGTCGGTCGATAATCTGTGCGCGTTGTTCGGTTTGCCCGAACGCCCGGCGGTGTGTTCCGCGTTCGATGCGGACCCGGCGGTATGCGGCGACTCCAGCGACGAGGCGATTCGCCTGATCGGCTGGCTGGAGCAGGCCACGGCGTGCGACACGGGTTCTACCATCCAATAACGTCAAGGGCGCGCAGTAGCTTGAGTTCTGCAAGCACCTTGGGTTCTATCAGCAAGGAGTCTGTGATGGGTTTGCTAAGTCGAGTGGCAGGCGTGTGTGCGTTAGGTCTGTTGGCTACTTCCATGGCCCAGGCCGAAGACTGGAAAGTGGCCAAGGACGAGGACGGCATCAAGGTGTCCCTCAGTGAGGTGCCAGGTTCGCAATACAAGGCGTACCGCGGCGAGACCACGATCAAGGCCGATGTGGCCACGCTGCGCAAATTGCAGGAAGACGTCAGCGGCTCCTGCGCCTGGATCTTCGAATGCAGCGAGCAGAAGCTGCTGAAAACCGAAGGGTCGCAAAGCTGGACCTACACCCGTTTCAGCCCGCCGTGGCCGGTAACCGCACGGGATTCGATCATCCACGTCACCACCACCGAAGAAGCCGACGGCAGCGTGCTGCGCAAACTCGAAGGCCTGCCCACCTACCAGCCGGAAGAAAAGGGCTATGTGCGTGTAGCCAAGGTTGACGGCTTCTGGAAGCTGACGCCCAAGGGCGCAGGCGAGACCGAGGTGGTGTATCAGGTCACCACCGAGCCGGGCGGCAGCGTGCCGTCGTGGCTGGCCAACAGCTTTGTGGTGGATGCGCCGTTCAATACCCTCAAGGGCATGAAGGAACGGGCGGAGAAGAAATAACGCGCCTTTGCTTTTAAAAATTTGCAGCCGTTACTCGGTGCAGGGTTTCGGGGCTAGAGCCAGGCAAGGCGAAAGTCGGCTTTAAAGCGCAGCGTACTCAAGTACGTGAGCATTTGAAGTCGGCTTTCAACGCCGCATGGCCGACGACCCGGAAGCCGAGGAAAGTAAAATAAAAAAGGCCACCCGAAGGTGGCCTTTTTATTGCTGCGTGACGCTTATTTGCGGTCTTTGAGCGCAGTGATATCACGCTGCTCGTAGCCGGTGTACAGCTGGCGCGGACGGCCAATCTTGTACGGGCTGGAGAGCATTTCCTTCCAGTGCGAGATCCAGCCGACGGTAC
>JBCECW010000177.1:0-7332 GCA_039207785.1 Pseudomonas sp.
CTTTTTCCCAGCCCAGCCAGGCCGGCAGCATCAGGCGGGTTTGCGTCCAGGCAAAAATCCACGGAATGGCGCGCAGGCTTTCCACCCCGCCCTCGCGCCGCGTGGCCGGGCGACTGCCCAATGGCAAGCGGCCCAACTCCTGCTCAGGGGTGGCCTGGCGGAAATACTCGACGAACTGCGGATGCTCGCGCACCACGGCGCGGTAACCGGCGACGCCGTCCTCGGCCAGCTTGCCCATCAGCTCGCGCCAGGCCGGCTCCGGCACAGGCGGCGGTTGCACCGTAGCCTCCAGTACGGCGGCCAGGTACAGATTAAGGTTCTGCTCGGCGATATCCGGCAGACCAAACTTGAAGCGGATCATTTCGCCCTGTTCGGTGGTGCGGAAGCGCCCGGCCACCGAGCCCGGTGGCTGCGACAAAATCGCCGCATGGGCCGGACCGCCGCCGCGCCCCACCGTGCCGCCACGGCCATGGAACAACAGCAACTCCACCTGGTGTTCGCGGCAGACATCCACCAGCGCCTCCTGCGCCCGGTACTGCGCCCAGGCGGCCGCCGTGGTGCCAGCGTCCTTGGCCGAGTCGGAGTAGCCAATCATCACTTCCTGCGGGCCATGCAGCCGCGCGCGGTAGCCCGGCAGGCTCAGCAGCCGGTCGATGGCCGGACCGGCGCTTTCCAGGTCGGCCAGGGTTTCGAACAGCGGTACTACCCGGATCGGCCGTTGCAACCCGGCCTCTTTAAGCAGCAGTTGCACCGCCAGCACATCCGAGGGCGCACCGGCCATGGAGATCACATACGAGCCCAACGACGCCTGCGGCGCCTGGGCCACCACCTTGCAAGTGGCCAGCACTTCGGCGGTATCGGCCGAGGCCTGGTAATGGCCTGGCAATAACGGGCGACGGTTATTCAGCTCGCGCAGCAAAAACGCCACGCGGGTTTCCTCGTCCCAGTCCTGGTATTTGCCCAGGCCAAGGAAATCGGTGATCTCGCTCATGGCCGAGGCATGGCGGGTGGAGTCCTGGCGCACATCCAGGCGCACCAGGAACAGACCAAAGGTGGCGGCATTGCGCAGGCAATCGAGCAGCGGGCCATTGGCGATCACGCCCATGCCGCACTCGTGCAACGAGTGGTAGCAACGCTCCAGGGGTTCGAGCAGTTCGGTATTGCTGTGCAGTACGCCAGCCGGCGGCTGGTGTTCACCATGCAACGCCGCCTCGGCCCAGGCCCGGGTGATTTTCAAGCGTTCGCGCAACTGTTTAAGCAGGGCGCGATAGGGCTCGGGGCTATCGCCCACCAGCTCGCGCACGGCGGCATTGGCCTGCTGCATCGACAGCTCGCCCGCCAGGTTATCCACATCGCGCAGGTACAGGTCAGCGGCCATCCAGCGAGCCAGCAGCAGCACCTCACGGGTGACCGGCGCGGTGACATTGGGGTTGCCATCGCGGTCGCCGCCCATCCACGAAGCAAAGCGAATGGGCGCAGCGGTCAGCGGCAAACGCAGGCCGGTGGCGGCATATAACGCGTCGTCGGCGCGGCGCAGGTAATTGGGCACGGCCTTCCACAGAGAATGCTCGATCACGGCAAAGCCCCATTTGGCTTCGTCCACGGGCGTGGGCCGGGTGCGGCGGATTTCTTCGGTGTGCCAGGCTTCGGCAATCAGCCGCTGCAGGCGTTGCTTGACCTGCCGGCGCTCGGTTGGCGACAGGTCGCTATGGTCCTGGGCCGCCAGTTGCGCGGCGATGGCATCGTATTTCTGGATCAGGGTGCGGCGCGACACCTCGGTGGGATGCGCCGTCAGCACCAGCTCGATTTCCAGGCGGCTCAGATGCCGGGCCAGCACCTCGGCGCTATGGCCTTCGCTTTTCAGGCGCTCCAGCAACTGCGGTAGCACCTCGGTTTCAAAGCGCGGTGGCTCCTCGGGAGCCAGGCGGCGCACCTGGTGATACTGCTCGGCGATATTGGCCAGGTTGAGAAACTGATTGAAGGCCCGCGCCACGGGCAACAGCTCGTCTTCTTTAAGGCTGTCCAGGGTGGTGGTGAGCTGCGCCGCACCTTTCTCCGAGCCCTGGCGCGCTGCCTTGGCGCCTTTGCGAATACGCTCGATCTTGTCGACAAAACCTTCGCCCCGCTGGGCACCGATGGTTTCACCGAGTAACTCACCCAGCAGGTGAACATCCTCACGCAAGCGCGCGTCGATCTCTGCCATTAGCACAACTCCATCGCCGATTTCAGGGGTGCAGACCTAGGGCTTGAGCTTAACCCGCCCAAGAAAGTTCGCGAGAGCTCTATTGAAAAGCGTCAGCAAAATTCAGGGTTGCGACGAATGGGCCCGCTCGATTCGGCCACCGACTAGTCTCAACCCAGTGGCCCGCCGCGACTACCCGTGCAGGCGCCGCCACCTGTAGACCCCAAAACCATAGAGACTCACGAGGAATTTATGAAAATCCGCGAACTCGTTCGCCACTGGGAAAATGTCGCCACCGGCCGCCTGACACGCAGCCCCTACCAGATCCACCTCGACCTCGAGGCCGCCGCCCGCCTCGCCGCCCTGGCCGAGATGTACCCCAAGCGCCGCCCCGAGGAACTGCTCGGTGAGCTACTGGGCGCTGCCCTGGAAGAACTCGAAGCCGGCCTGCCCTATGTAAAAGGCACCCAGGTGGTGGCCACCGACGAACTGGGCGACCCGCTGTATGAAGACATCGGGCCAACGCCGCGTTTTCTTGCCCTGTCGAAAAAGCACCTGCACCTGCTGAGCGATCAGCTCGATAGCACCAATCACTGATTGATCACGACCCACACCAACCCCGTAGGAGCCAGCTTGCTCCTACGGGGTTTTATTTGCCCTCGCTCCCACGTCCAGCCATCCATCTGCATTTTTGTTGAACATTCTTTACACCGCCCCAGTCACAACCAGTAAGCCAGCGAATCTGCCTATTGCCGACAATGAACACCCATTGTCGGCAATCTAGCGGCAATTAGCATTCATCTGGCAGATATGTGGAGAGATACCAATGGAGCGGAATACCATGAAGACAAGCCCTGCTGTTACCCACCCCAAATCGCTATTGGCAGCGCTGGCGCTGGGCGGCACCTTGCTGCTGACCGGCTGCGCCGGCAACCCGCCGACCGAACAATTCGCCGTGACCAATACCGTGATCAAGAGCGCGGTAGCCGCCGGCGGCCCGGAATACGCCCCGGTCCCGATGAAAAACGCCCAGGACAAATTGGCCCAGGCAGAAAACCTGCTGCGTGATGACCAGTTCGAACAGGCGCGCATGCTCGCTGAGCAAGCCGAATGGGATGCCCGTGTCGCCGAACGTACCGCGCTGGCGAGCAAGGCGCAGAAGACCCTGCAGGACTCGCAGCAGGGCGTGCAGCAAATCCGTGAAGAAGGCGCGCGTACGCCGATCATCGTGCAGTAACGCCCGGCGCCAGCAATCAGATAAGGACGATCCCCATGAACAAGTTGATTTCAGTTTCTGCCCTGTCGGTACTCAGCCTGGCGCTGGTGGCCTGTGCCTCCAAGCCCAATCCGAACCTGGACCAGGCCCATAGCAACTACCAGGCGCTCACCGCCCAGCCCCAGGCGCAAACCCTGGCCGGGGTGGAAACCAAAGAAGCCGCCGATATGCTCGCCCGCGCCGACATTGCCTATTCCGATGGCAAACCCCAGGCCCAGGTCGACCAATTGGCCTATATCAGTAACCAACGGGTAGAAGTGGCGCGCCAGACCTTGCTGCAAAAGCAGGCCGAGCAAAGCCTGGCCAATGCACCGGCGCAACGCACCCAGGCGCAGTTGGATGCCCGTAATGCGCAAGTCGATGTGCTGAAGCAACAGCTGCAAGCCAAACAGACGCCCCGCGGTACCGTGGTAACCCTGGGCGATGTGCTGTTCCAGATCGACCGCGCCGAGCTGACGCCTAACGGTATGCAGAATGTGCAGCAACTGGGCGCTTATCTGCAGCAGAACCCCGATAGCCAGGTGATGGTGGAAGGCTTTACCGACAACACCGGCACCACCGACCACAACCTGCGCCTGTCGCAAGCCCGTGCCGACTCGGTACGCAGTGTGCTGGTAGCCATGGGCGTATCGCCGACGCGCATCACCACCCACGGCTTTGGCAAGGACTACCCGGTGGCCAGCAATGCCTCGCCGGACTCGCGCACCTTGAATCGTCGCGTTGAGGTGACCATTGCCAATGGCGCCGCACCCGTGACTCCGCGCGTGCTTTAACGCCAACGCCGTTTGGCCCTGAAAGCCCGCTGAGCACAGCGGGCTTTTTTGTGGGCGTTTGCATCAATGGCGCTTATGAACACCGGGCACATGCAAATGCCCCGCATCTATACAGGCCTCACTGGCTACCGTTGGCGGTGCGGGCTGTTCCAGTTCGCGCAAGATGCCGCAGGCCTCGCTATTGCCGACCACTTGGCAATGGGCGCGCAAATCCCGCAGCTGATCCTGCAAGGCGCGTAGTTCGGTAATGCGCACTTCCACATGATGGATATGCTCGTCGATCAACCGATTGGCGGCGGTACAGTCCGCCTCGGGGGCATCACGCAGCGCCAGCAGCTCACGGATTTCCTGCTGGGTCATATCCAGCGACCGGCAGTGGCGGATAAAGGCCAGCCGCTCCACATGCACCTGGGTGTATTGCCGGTAGTTGCCTTCCGAACGCGCCGGCGCCGGCAGCAACCCCTCGCGCTCGTAGTAGCGGATGGTTTCCACCGGGCAGTCGGTCAGGCGCGCCAGCTCACCAATTTTCATCCCGTGCTCCTCAAGCCTTGACTCTGTAGTAGCTACAGGGTGTGCAATCGCGCCCACAGCGTCAACACACGACTGCAAACGGAGCTGAACCATGAGCCACGATCACCACCATTGCTGCGACCATCACCACGACACCCCAGCGCCTGCGGCGGCGGCCGTGGTCAGCGGCGCCACCGGTGAATTGCGCTGGAGCAGCCTGCGCATCGAGGCCATGGACTGCCCCACCGAAGAACGCCTGCTGCGCGATGCCCTGGGCAAATTGCAAGAAGTCGAAGCGCTGGAGTTCAACCTGATCCAGCGCGTACTGCGCGTGCAGCACCGCTTTGCCGAGCTGCTGCCATTGCAGCAGGTGATCGCCAGCCTGGGCATGCAGGGCGAGCCTGTGGATACCCGCACGCCAGCCCCGGCCGCCCAGGCCAAGCCCTGGTGGCCGCTGGCCCTGGCCGGTGTCGCCGCGTTGGTGGCAGAAGTGCTGGAGTGGACACAGATCGGCCCAACCTGGCTGGTCGCCCTGTTTGCCCTCGGCGCTATCGCCGGCGCCGGCTTGCCCACCTATCGCAAGGGCCTGATCGCCCTGAAAAACCGCAACCTGAATATCAATGCGCTGATGAGCATTGCCGTTACCGGCGCCGTACTGATTGGCCAATGGCCGGAAGCGGCGATGGTCAGCGTGCTGTTTGCGATTGCCGAGCTGATCGAAGCCAAGTCGCTGGAGCGCGCCCGGCGTGCCATTCGCGGCCTGCTCGACCTGACTCCGGCGCACGCCACCGTGCAGGTAGAGGGCCAATGGCGCGACATCGCGGTGGCCGATGTGGCCGTGGGCAGCCGCGTGCGGGTGCGCCCGGGCGAGCGTATCGCCCTGGACGGCCAGGTGCTCGACGGCCGCTCCAGCGTCAACCAGGCGCCCATCACCGGTGAAAGCCTGCCGGTGGAAAAAGCCCCGGCCGATGACCTGTTTGCCGGCAGCATCAATGGCGAAGGCGAGCTGCAATACCGCACCACCCGCGCGGCAGACGACAGCACCCTGGCGCGGATCATTCACGCCGTGGAAGAAGCCCAGGGCTCGAAAGCGCCGACCCAGCGTTTCGTCGACCGTTTTTCGCAGATCTATACGCCCAGCGTATTTGCCATAGCCGTGCTTACCGCACTGCTACCGCCGCTGTTGATGGGCGGCGCCTGGCTGGACTGGATCTATAAAGCCCTGGTGCTGCTGGTGATCGCCTGCCCCTGCGCCCTGGTGATTTCCACCCCGGTGACCCTGGTCAGCGGCCTGGCCGCTGCGGCGCGAATGGGCATCCTGGTCAAGGGTGGGGTCTTCCTGGAAATGGGTCGGCAACTGGCCTGGGTGGCGCTGGATAAAACCGGCACCCTCACCCACGGCCGCCCACAGCAAACCGACATGCTGCTGCTCGGCGAACAACCGCAAGCCCGTGCGCTGGCGGCAAGCCTGGCCGCTCGTTCCGATCACCCGGTCTCGCAAGCGCTGGCCCGTGCAGCCGCTGACGACCAGGTCGCCCTGCTGGACGTGCAAGAACTGATCGCCCTGCCCGGCCGCGGAGTAAAAGGCAGCATCGACGGCGTGCTGTACCACCTGGGCAATCACCGTCTGGTGGAAGAATTACAGCTCTGCTCAACCGAGTTGGAAGCCCAGCTCGACGCCCTGGAGCGCCAAGGCAAGACCGCCATTGTGCTGCTGGATAGCAGCGGCCCGCTGGCGCTATTCGCCGTAGCCGATGCGGTGCGCGACACCAGCCGCGAAGCGATTGCCGAGCTGCATCAACTGGGGGTGAAAACCCTGATGCTGACGGGCGACAACCCGCATACCGCAGCGGCCATCGCCAGCCAGGTGGGTATTGATGAGGCCCAGGGCAACCTGCTGCCCGAAGACAAGCTGGCGCAGATCAAACAGCGCCAGGCGGATGGTCAGCGCGTGGGCATGGTGGGTGATGGCATCAACGACGCCCCGGCCCTGGCCCGCGCCGATATCGGTTTTGCCATGGGCGCGGCCGGCACCGACACCGCAATCGAGACCGCTGGCGTGGCCTTGATGGATGACGATTTGCGCAAGCTGCCGGTGTTTATCCGCCTGTCCCGCCACACCCATAACGTGCTGGTGCAGAACATTACGCTGGCGTTGGGGATCAAGGTGGTGTTTCTCGGCCTGACCCTGGCGGGCATGGGCAGCCTGTGGATGGCAGTGTTTGCTGATATGGGGGCGAGTTTGCTGGTGGTGTTCAATGGGTTGCGGTTGTTAAGGGTTAAGACCGCATAAAGGCTGGCCCTCTCCCCTAGCCCCTCTCCCGTAAACGGGAGAGGGGAATCTATCGCCGTTCGGCCCCCTCTGCCCGCGAGCGGGAGAGGGCTGGGGAGAGGGTTTTAAGCCTTACTCGGTCTTCTGCGGCGTCTCCTGCCCCATGCACCGCACCGCATGCTTCTTGTTATCCACCAGCACGCCGGTCAAGCCTTTCTGCTCGGTGTCGAACAACACCACGATGCCATCAATGCACTGCGCCACCTGGGTAGCGGGCTCCAGCGACACCTTGTAATCCTCGCCCGGTACGGTCTTGAGC
>JBCECW010000178.1:0-7315 GCA_039207785.1 Pseudomonas sp.
AACGTCAACTCCTACCGTCGCTTTGGCGCACAGTTCTATGTGCCGAATGCGCCGAGCTGGGGGATCGACAACCGTACCGTAGCCCTGCGCGTGCCGAACGACACGCCGGACGCCATCCGTATCGAGCACCGCGTAGCGGGCGCCGATGCCAACCCGTACCTGCTGCTGTCGGCAGTACTGGCTGGCGTGCACCATGGCCTGACCAACAAGGTCGACCCGGGCGCACCGGTGGAAGGCAACGCCTACGAGCAGGTCGAGCAGAGCTTGCCAAACAACTTGCGTGATGCCCTGCGCGAGCTGGACGACAGCGAAATCATGGCCCGCTACATCGACCCGAAATACATCGACGTATTCGTCGCCTGTAAAGAGAGTGAACTCGCCGAGTTCGAAAACTCCATTTCGGACCTCGAGTACAACTGGTACCTGCACACCGTGTAAGACACCCGACGCCGGCTTCTGCCGGCGTCGTTTTATCTGCCTGCTTCACCCCAGTTTTTGCCTACACCGCAGCCCTGTGACCAAGTGCTGCGTTGTTGTTTGTGTGCCATGGCCAGCCTCAGACATGCATTGCAACCACCCGACATGTCGCGGCTCGCTCAGTTGTAACGGATTTGAGCGATAACCCATTCGCCGCCGCCATTGCGACGGCCCGTGCAGTGAACCGACATCCAAGGAAAGCCGATATGTCACGTCTTCTGGCCGCCATGCTGTTTGCTGGCTCCTCCCTTCTTGCCTGTGCCACAGCCCAGGCCGACGAGCTGGTGGTATACAACTGGAACGATTACATCGCGCCCCAGGTACTGGCCGACTTCGAAAAAGAAACCGGCATCCATATCGACTACCACACCTACAGCACCGCCGAAGACCTGGAAAAAGCCCTGGCCAGCGGCGAGTCCATCGACGTTGCCGTACCGTCCCATGACACCCTGCCGGCACTGATCAAAGCCGGGCGCCTGCAGCCGCTGGACATCAGCCGCCTGCCCAACCGCACGCACCTGGATAAACAGCTGCTGAGCAAGCTCAACGCCGTCGATCCGCAGAACCGTTACGCCATCCCCTACCTGTGGGGCGCGGTGGGCCTGGCGATCAACGTGACCGAAGCCGAGAAAGCCTTTGGCGGGCCGTTGCCCAATAGCTGGAGCCTGCTGTTCGACCCGGCGCAAAGCGCCAAGCTGGCCACTTGCGGCATCAGCGTGCTGGACGCCCCGGATGAAGTGATGTCGGTGGCCATGAACTATATGGGCCGCAGCCTGGCCCACAGCCCGTCGACGCAGATCAAGCAGGGCGGCAGCATGCTCGAAGCCGTGCGTAAGAACGTGCGCTATGTCGACAGCGAGCGCTATATCGACGATTTGAAAACCGGCAAGTTGTGCATGTCGCTGGCCTGGGTAGGCGACGCCCTTGGGGCCAGCGCCGCCGGGCAGAACGTGCACTTTGTGGTGCCGGACGAAGGCTCGGTGTTGTTTATCGACAACCTGGTCATCCCCAGCAGCGCCCGCCGCGCCGACCTCGCGCACCGCTTTATCGACTACCTGATGCAGCCCAAAGTCGCCGCGCAAATCACCACCGAAACCCTGTACCCAAGCGGCAACGCCGATGCCCGCGAGTTCCTCGATCCGGCCTTGCGCGACCAGCCCGGCCTGTATCCCGACCGCGCCACCAAACGCCGCCTGGCGGCATTGGAAGCGCTGCCGGAGAAAACTGCAGCGGTGAAGGATCAGGTGTGGGGCAAGTTTCGCGACGGTAGCTGATTTAACCCCGCGCCTTCTGTCTTACACCGTCATTCCCGCGCAGGCGGGAATCCAGAATTTCACGCCGAGCACCGTCTCATCCAGCACTCTGGATCCCCGCCTGCGCGGGGATGACGGTGGACTTATCCACAACCTCGTCCCCCCGCCTTAGCGCTCGTGACTCATATGCCGAATCGCCGCAAAGCGATTGAACAACCGGTGCAAGGCAAACACCGCCAGCAGGGTAATAAACACCGAAACGCAGACCGAGCTCAGCCGATACGCCACGCTGAACATCATGTCCTGGCTCGGCGTCAGGTACTGGCCAAACACAATGGCAATGGTGGTCAGTGCGCCAAAGCCCACCCCTTGCGCGCCTTCACGGGTATGGATGCGCGCGCAGCAGAAGGTGGCGATCCAATACAGCAAGGTCACCAGCGGCAGCACGTCGTAATGGTCATAGAGCACCAGCTGGAGCAACAACCCCACCGCACAGCCGAGCAGCGTGCCCAACGCGCGGATACGGCCGGCGAAGCGGATGCCGGTCCAGTGCATGGGAAACAGCACCAGGATCGAGGCGATCTGCGCCGACAGCGAATCGCGCAAATCGAAGGTCTGGAACAGGATAAAACTCAAGGTAGCAATGCACGCCCCCAACAGCGCCTCGTGGCGCTGGCTGGGCAGGTCCTTGGCGGCCGGTGGGCGGGCCGGGCGCGGCTCGACATCGGGGAACAGAAAAAACATCAGCCAGGCGATCAGCACCGTCTGCACCGCGGCCACCAGGTTGCTGGTCACCAGGTCATACAGGTGGGTGTCGGGGTAACTGGCGAAATGCAGCAGCATCGACAGAAACACACAGCCCAGCGCGCCGAACATAAACAGTGGCCCCTGCGCCATCAGGCGAAAACGCCAGAAGAACGAGATAAACACCAACGGCACAATCAGCAACGGCCGATCGCCGAACAGGCCGTAAACCAGCAGCACTTCCAGGCAGGCGACCAGCGCCTGGGCGAGAAACTGGCGAATCACATGGGCATTGATCACCGGCGTCAGGCCCAGCAGCAACATCGGGTACACCGCGAAAAACGAGCCGTTGTCCCAATCCATCAACTTGCAGATAAACAGCCCCAGGGTGCCGCCCGTGGCAATGCGCAGGCATTGGCGCAAGCCATTGTCGGTCAGGGCTGGCAGGCTCATGGCAAGGCCTAGTAGATGTAGTGCAGCAGGCTGATCAGGCGGATCTGCACCCGGCCGAAAAACGCCGCCAGCGGTGCATCGTGCGGGTACAGCTGCACGGTGGCCTTGGCGCCACTGGGCAAGGCCTGGGGTAACGCTTGGTCGAGGGCCACATGCAGGCGTTGGCGCTGGGCATCGCGCACCCAGCGGTCAGACGCGGCTGGGGCGGCGAGGTCGCCATTGGCTTCCAGCTGGCCTTCTTTTACCCCGGCGTCGATGGCGCTGACCGAAGCGGCGAATACCTGCCCGGGCAAGCCATCGAAGACCACCGAGGCAGGGTCTTGCAGGCTGACATAGCGCAAGGCTTTTTCGCGGAAGTCGGCGCTGATATCGGCCTCATCCGCCACCAGGGCCGCCACCGCGCTGCCGGCGGCGACATAGGCGCCTGGGGATAACTGCAAGTTGCTTAGCGTACCGCTGCGTTCGGCGCGTACTTCGCTATAGGCCAGCTGCAGCTTGGCCTGCTCCAAGGCATTACGGGCCAGACGCAAGGCGAGGTTGCCGCTACCCGGCTCGCCGCGTTCCACCAGCAATTCGCGGATACGCGCATTGGCGGCCGACACCTTGGCCTGGGCGGCCGTGGTTTGCGAGGTGGTTTGTTCATACAGCTGGCGCGACACATGCTGGGTCGCCAGCAGCTTGCCCAGCCGCGCACCTTCGCGCTGCAGCTCGGCGGCGGTGGCCATGGCGGCCTGGTGGTCGGCCCGCGCGGCGGCCAAGGCAGCATCCAGTTGCTGGTTATTCTGTTCAGCCTGTTCCTGGGCCAGCTCGGCCGCGTGCACCGCCAAACGGAACGGCTCGGGGTCGAGACGGAATAACAATTGGCCGGCCTGCACATGGGCATTGTTCGCCACGGCTATTTCCAGCACCTGGCCGCTTACGCGCGGCGCAATGCGCAGCACCGGGCGCGTCAGTTGCGCCTGCGGAGTGATGGGCATCCACAGGTCGGCAGCGAGAAAGTAACCAAACAGCAGCACGAAGGCCGCAATCGCGACCCGCACGCGGCGAGCAAAGCGCTGCTCGGCAGTCATGCGCACCTCGGCAAAAACAGGGTTGAACAGCAAAGAACCGGCAACGGCGAAGCCGAAGCGGTGATAGCTAAGGACAGGCAGTATATTTTGCCGTCAGGGCAAGATAATCAGCGGGTTTGGTAGAGCAGCCTTACACTGTGCGTAACAATGCCGAAGGAAATGCCATGGATACCTTACAAAGCATGCGTGTGTTCGCCCGGGTGATCGACACCGGCAGCTTTACTGCGGCTGCGCAGGCGTTGGGGTTGTCTACCGCCCAGGTATCGCGGCTGGTGTCGGAGCTGGAGCAGCAACTGCAAGCGCGCCTGCTGCACCGCACCACGCGGCGCCTGGCCCTGACCGAAACCGGTGAACGCTACTTGCAGCGTTGTCGGCAGATTCTCAGTGAAGTCGACGAAGCCGCCGCCGAAGCCCGCGGCGCGCACCTGATCCCCAGCGGCCGCTTGCGGGTACACACCATGACGGGGCTGGGCCTGCAGCACATCACCGGGTTGGTGGCCAAGTACACCGAGCGTTATCCCCAGGTGGTGGTCGACCTGACCCTGTCGCAACGCAACCCCGACCCCATCGAAGACGGTCACGACGTGATCATCGCCTTCGCCCGCGAACTGCCGGACTCGCAACTGGTGGCGCAAAACCTCGGCGCCATGTACAGCGTGCTGTGCGCCGCGCCGGGCTATCTGCAGAAACACGGCACCCCGCAAGGCCCGGCCGACCTGCGCGAGCACCGTTACCTGCGCCTGCTCGACCCGTTGTATGTGGATAACTGGCTACTGGACGACGCCAGTGGCAGCTACGAAGTGCTGCCCAGCGAAGCTTTCCAGGTGAATATCGCCGAGTCGCTGGTCAAGGCCGCGCAGGCTGGCATGGGCTTTTGCCTGCTGCCCTCCTTCGTTGCCTGCCCGTCACTGCTGGACGGCAGCCTGGTGCGTTTGCTGCCGCAATACCGCCTGCGTGAGCGCAATATCTATGCGCTATACCCGTCGCGGCGGTTTCTCGATGCCAAGATCAAAACCTGGGTGGAGTTTCTCAAGACCGAATTGCCGCCGCTATTTGCCCAGGATGAAGCCATTCTCGACAACCCCGCCCATTGGGCGCCCTGACTGTTGCATTTCAGGTAACAGCTCATCTCCAAAACCGTGGTTTTTCCCGCTTTTGCCCCTCATTAAACTGGCCGCACGCTCCGACAACGGAGCCCTTGATGAGCCCCAATGAGGATCACACCATGCGTCAATCTTTGCTTTTTACTGCCCTGTTCGCCACCAGTTCGCTGTTTTTCTCCCAACTGAGCCTGGCTGAAGAGTCGCCGGCTTTTGTTGCACGCAACGCCGCAATCGCACAGAAAGTGCAAGGCGCCAACGCCGAAGCCGTAGCCGCCCAGAAAGCCGCCGAAAAGGCCGCGCAAGACAGCTGATTGCCCCCAGGCCGCGCCTACTCCAGCGCGGCTGCAGTTCTCCTGACGTTGATGGCGGTAGCTCCTCGTTCAACGTTACTTCCCGACCGCTCAGCGTTTGCTTGAGCGGTTTTTTTTCGCCCGCCTTCTCCCAACCCGGCAATTCGGAACACCTGAATCCCCCGCCACGCCCCGGCAGTCGTGGCGCGCGCCTGGGGTATCACTTTTGCCGTGCAAAAACGACCACTCGGTCACGCTACGCCGCATAAATCACTCTTTGGGGCTAATTTCCATTAAGCGGCGGTGCAGTACCCTACGGCGCGGGGAAGAACACAAAAATAATAAGGAGCACCTCGGTATGCGTTGTACGTCCATGCTTCATATCCTGCTCGGCTGCCTTATGGCCGGGTTGGCCAGTCTTTCGGCAGCGGCCGTGCAGGCCCAGACGCCACAAGAGCAAATGCAGGTGCAAGCCTGCCGCGCGGTAGGCAGCATGCTGCTGTACCGCGGCGAAGGGTTCCAGGCCAGCTACGCCGAACGTGTCGACAGCGACCTCGCCGCGCTGGCCGCTGCCGTGCAAAGCAGCCCGCAGGCCAATGACCTGCTGCGCAGCGCCCAACAAAACCTTGTTACCCAGATCAAACGCGGTGTTTCCTTCGGCCCCAACGAAGAGGACGTGCCGTGGGGTTACCAGAAGGAATTGAGCAAAGCCCTGCGCGACTTCCTGATCGCCGCCCATGGCCTGGCCGCCGCCACTGCCGAAGACGAGCTACCGGTAAAACTGGAGTACCTGTCGGTGCAGTACCTGTTCCGCTCCTACGTCGGCAGCTTCGAGCTGGCGCGCGAGCATGCCGATCAATATATCGGCCAGGACGAACGCCTGCTGGTGCCGGATATCGATGGCGAAATAACCAAGCTGCCCGGCGAAGACCCAGCCGTGAAGAAAAAACTCGATACCCGCTGGGGCTATCTGCGGGTAGCGCTGGCCGATATGAACAGCGGCGTGACGGCCATGACCAGCCTCTCCGGTCGGCCCTTTGCCCCCACCATCGTCGACCGCCATGCGCGGGCGATGAGTGATCAACTAATGAGCAGCAACTGAGCACAAGGGCGGCGAACCCAAGCCGCCCCGTCGTTTACCCCAGCTCATCGTCTTTCTGCATCAGCAGCACCAGCACCAACCCCACGCAGCCAATAAAGCGAAATGCCGCCTGCTGGCCGTTCCAGGTGGGCGAGCGCCACATCTCGAACCATTCGCCGCCCACCACCATAAAGCCGAAAAACCACAGGCTGAAGGCCAGGGCCAGCCCCAGGGCGGCCAGCTGCTTGGCGTGCTGGAAATATCCTGCCGCAAGGTGACGGCCCCGCCATAAACGCAGTGCGCCCGCCAGGCAACAAAGCCCGGCGACGATTTCGGCGCTGATGATCAGGCCGTACGCCGCCAGGTGCAGGGTGGGGGAAGAAATGGCGCGCCCGTTGAGCGCGGTACTGCCGGACAGGGTGTCCATCGCCAGCACATGCTGGACAAAGGCGAAGTTGGTGTCGAAATCCAGCAGGTTGTTAACGCTCACCAGCAGCAGGAACACCCCGACCTGCAGCACCAGCCCAAACTTGATCAGCCGCCCCCACATACCCACCCCCTGCGCAGATAAAGGGGGCGAGTATGGGAGGCGTCAGTGGGGCTGGCAGTCGGACCGTGCCGCGCCGTGAGTACGACGGCGCGGGCGGCGTGGTGGGTTATTCGCGGGTATCAGACCAGCGCATCCTTGCCACGGATGCCAGTCGGGCCGGCACGCTCTTCGATGGCCACGCGCACGTCGTCACGGATACCCACCAGAAACAACAGTTCGGCGACCACAAACAGCGGGCCGACGATCAGGCCGGAGAGGTCATCGACAAACGCCGGTTTGCGGCCTTCGTAGTAG
>JBCECW010000179.1:0-7289 GCA_039207785.1 Pseudomonas sp.
GGCGCAGCGGGTACGGGTGGAGGTCTTCTCGAAGATCAGCGCGATGTTCTTGCGGCTCAGGTGCTGCTGCTCGGTGCCGGTGTACTTGGCGCGCTTGAGGTCGCGCGAGAGGTCGAGCAGGTAGCGCAGCTCGCGGGTGCTGTGGTGCATCAGGCTGAGCAGGTTGCGGTTGTGCATGTTGAAAGCCATTTTTCAAACTCCTGTAACACGTTGCGTGCGGCGCCGTGGCCTTGTGGGCATGGGCGCCGATGGCTGGGGGTAACTGGATAAACAGCAGGTTTAGTAGTCGATAGGGTCGCGAATGATCGGGCAGGTCATGCAGTGGCCACCGCCACGACCGCGGCCCAGTTCACCGGCGCTGATGGTGATGACTTCCACGCCGGCTTTGCGCAGCAGGGTGTTGGTGTAGGTGTTGCGGTCATAGCCCACCACCACGCCCGGTTCGAGCGCCACCACGTTGTTGCCGTCGTCCCACTGTTCGCGCTCGGCTTCGAAGGAGTTACCGCCGGTGGGCACCACGCGCAGCTCCTTGAGTTTCAGCGCCTCGCCGACCACGGTGATGAAGTGCTTGTCTTCGCGGCGTACATCCAGGCCGTCGGGGCGATTGCCATCGGGACGGATGCTAAAGGGCACGATGGCATCCACGGCTTCGGCAAATACGGTGACCAGGTCGCGGTCGCAGAAGCTGAACACGGTGTCCAGGTGCATGGCGGCGCGAGATTTCGGCAGGCCGGCGACGATCACCCGCTCGGCCGCCTTGCTGGCGAACAAGGATTGCGCCAGTTGGCCGATGGCCTGGTGCGTGGTGCGTTCGCCCATGCCCACCAGTACCACGCCGTTGCCGATCGGCATCACGTCGCCGCCTTCCAGCGATGCGGCGCCATGGTCCTGGTCGGGGTCGCCGTACCAGACCTTGAAGTCGGCGTTGACGAAGTCCGGGTGGAATTTATAGATGGCAGTCACCAGCAGGGTTTCCTGGCGGCGCGCTGGCCAATACATGGGGTTGAGGCTGACGCCGCCGTAGATCCAGCAGCTGTTGTCGCGGGTGAACTGGGTATTGGGCAGCGGCGGCAGGATAAAGCTGGAGCCACCCAGGTAACCGCGGAACATTTCGATGGCCTTGCCACCGAAGCTATCGGGCAGATCGCTGCCTGAAACACCACCAATCAGGTATTGCGCCAAGGCACGTGGCTCAAGGCTTTCCAGCCACGAGCGCAGCTCGTTGACCAGGCCGAGACCGACGTGGTTGGCGGTGACTTTGCGGTCCAGAATCCAGTTGCGCGCCTCGGTGATGGCCACGGTTTCGGTGAGCAGGTTGTGCATTTCCACCACTTCGACACCGCGCTCGCGCATCTTGGTGACGAAGTCGAAATGGTCGCGCTTGGCCTGGCTGACCCAGAGCACATCGTCGAACAGCAGCTCGTCGCAGTTGGTCGGGGTTAAACGTTGGTGGGCCAGGCCTGGGGAGCACACCATCACTTTGTGCAATTTTCCCGCTTCGGAATGGACACCGAGTTGTACCTTGGACATGGCAGTTCTCCTTTCAGAATCAAAAGCGTCACAGGGTCAGGAAGCCGTCATAGAGGCCGTAGGCCGCTATCACCGCGCCGATCACCACCAGGGCGAAAATGCCTTTTTCGAGCTGGGTAAAAATGGGTTGCCCGACCTCGCGCTTGGCCTTGGCAAACAGGATCACGCCGGGTGCATACAGCAGCGCGGAGAGCAGCAGGTACTTGACCCCGCCGGCGTACAAGAGCCACACCGCATACACCGTGGCGATAGCGGCAATGGCCAGGTCTTTGTTGCGGTCCTTGCTGTCCTGTTCATAGGTTTCACCGCGCGCGGTGATGAGCAATGCATAGGCCGCTGACCACAGGTAAGGCACCAGGATCATCGAGGTGGCGAGGTAGATCAGCGACAGGTAGGTGCTGGCATTGAACAGGGTGATGATCAGGAATACCTGCACCATCGCGTTGGTCAGCCACAGGGCGTTGACGGGCGCGTGGTTGGCGTTTTCCTTGCGCAGGAAGGCCGGCATGGTGTGGTCGTTGGCGGCGGCGAAGAGGATCTCTGCACACAGCAGCACCCAGGACAGCAGCGCACCGAGCAGGGAGATGATCAAGCCGACGCTGATCAGCACCGCACCCCAATGGCCCACTACATGCTCCAGTACGGCCGCCATCGACGGGTTCTGCAGCTTGGCCAGTTCTGGCTGGGTCATGATGCCCAGCGACAGCACGTTCACCAGCACCAGGATCAGCAGCACGCTGATAAAGCCGATGATGGTGGCCTTGCCCACATCCGAGCGTTTTTCCGCGCGGGCGGAAAAGATGCTGGCGCCTTCAAT
Source organism: Pseudomonas sp. (assembly GCA_039207785.1). Taxonomy (GTDB): domain Bacteria; phylum Pseudomonadota; class Gammaproteobacteria; order Pseudomonadales; family Pseudomonadaceae; genus Aquipseudomonas. The sequence continues at coordinate 2,348 of JBCECW010000179.1, forward strand.
GCCGATAAACACCCAGACGGTTACCAGCATCATGTTGCGCACCTGGTTCATCACACTGCCCAGGTCGGGGTTTTTCACGCCCCAGATATCGGCAGTGAAGATGTCCAGTTTGAAAGCGAAGAAGGCGATCAGGATAAACAGCAGCAGCGGCACCACCTTGGCAACCGTGGTGACCAGGTTGATAAAGGCCGCCTCTTTTACCCCGCGCAGCACCAGAAAGTGCACCGCCCAGAGCAGCACCGAGGCGCCGATGATGGCGGCCGGGGTATTGCCCTCGCCAAACACCGGGAAGAAATAACCAAGGGTGCTGAACAGCAACACGAAGTAACCGACGTTGCCGAGCCAGGCGCTGATCCAGTAGCCCCAGGCCGAGGAAAAGCCCATGTAGTCACCGAAGCCGGCTTTGGCGTAGGCGTAAACACCGCCGTCGAGGTTCGGTTTGCGGTTGGCCAGGGTCTGGAACACAAAGGCCAGGGTCAGCATGCCAACCGCCGTGATTGCCCAACCGATCAGTACCGCGCCGACGTCGGCACTGGCGGCCATATTTTGCGGCAGCGAGAAAATCCCGCCGCCAATCATTGAACCCACTACGAGGGCGACAAGCGCACCTAATCGAAGTTTTTGCGTGGCGTCAGACATAGCATTTGTCCATGTAGAAAAGTTACAGGTATCTACTCACTCTCTGAGTTGTAGACGACTGACCTACATCAAGAGCCGACAATCCATGTAAGGCTTTTCTTGCTTCCACCTTGTACAAAGGCCGCGATGGAATGGACGTGCTCGAGAATATTTGCCTAGCGGTAAACGAAACGCTGAAGGGCAACGCCACGTCAAAACTAGACCGGATTCTTCAATGCGCAAGGACGCGGGTTTGCGGGGGTTTTAGCTGGCCAAGAGCCACTGTGGGCTGCTGAACTAAGGCGCTATAAAGCTAATTGCGAATGGCGATAAGAAGGGATATGAAACGAGGCAGTTTTTGTAGGACGGATATTTATACGGGCAAATATCCGTCCCAACTTAAAACAAGTTTTGTGACTATTCCGTGTCGTCCTGATTAGCACTTAAACCATGTTTGCGCAGTTTGTCGTGCAGGGTTTTACGCGGTATTCCCAAGGCTTCGGCGAGGCTGCGTAGCGAGCCGTGCGGGCGTGCCAGTTCGGCGGCGATCAGCGCGCGTTCGAATGCTTCGACATGCTCACTGAGGCCACCCGAGGTGACCACTGCCGGTGATTTCGCCACGCCGTCTTCCAGCGACAATTCCAAGCCCAGGGCAAAACGCTCGGCAGCGTTTTGCAGCTCCCGCACATTGCCTGGCCAGGTATGGCACAACAGGGTGGCGCGTTGCCCGGGTTGCAGTTCGCGCACCGGCAAGTGATGGCGAGCGCTGGCGGCTTCGGCGAAATGTTGAAACAGCAGCAAAGCATCTTCATTGCGTTCGCGCAGCGGCGGAATACGCAGCGGGGCCACGTTCAGCCGGTAGTACAGGTCGGCGCGAAAACGGCCCTGGTCGGCGCTCTGGCGCAGGTCTTCCTTGCTCGCGGCAATCACGCGGATATCCAGCGGGATCAGTTGATTGCCGCCCAGGCGTTCCACCACCCGTTCCTGCAACAGGCGCAGCAGCTTGACCTGCACCTCCAGGCTCATGCTCTCGATTTCATCGAGAAACAGCGTGCCGCCATTGGCGAATTCGAACTTGCCGATGCGCCGTTTTTGCGCGCCGGTAAAGGCGCCCGGCTCGTGGCCGAACAGCTCGCTTTCCACCACCGATTCGGCCAGCGCGCCGGCGTTGATCGCCACGAACGGGCCGTTGCGGCGGTTCGACAGGTCGTGCAGCGCGCGTGCCACCACCTCCTTGCCCGTGCCGGTTTCGCCGAGGATCAACACATCGGCATTGATCGCCGCCAGGGCGCCAATCTGTTCGCGCAGGCGCTGCATGCTCGGCGACTGGCCTACCAAGCGGCCAGACAACTCCTGGCGATCGGCCAGGGCCAGGCGCAGGCTGCGGTTATCCAGCACCAGGCGGCGTACCGCCAGGGCGCGGCGCACGCTGTCGAGCAGGTCTTCGCTGGCAAAGGGTTTTTCCAGGAAGTCGTAGGCGCCAGCACGCATCGCTTGCACCGCCAGCGGCACGTCGCCATGGCCGGTAATCAGCAGCACTGGCAGCTCGCTGTCGTGCTCATGCAACTGCGCCAGCAGCTCCATGCCGTCGACACCCGGCATGCGGATATCGCTGACCACCACCCCCGGCCAATCACGGCCGATGCTGCCGGCCAGGCCCTTGGCGCTGGCCAGGCTGCAGACTTTCAAACCGGCCAGGTCGAGGGTCTGGCTCAAGGCCTGGCGCAGGTGGGGGTCGTCATCAATCAGCAGCACCTGGGCACGGCTATCGAATGCGCTATCGGTCATGCGCTGGGGTCCTCGGACGGTTGTTGGTTGACGCCCGGTGCGGCGGCACGCAGGTGCAGGGTCAGCACCGCACCGCCGTCGGGATGGTTGGCCAGGTGCAGCTCGCCGTCCAGCGCGCGCATCAGGGTTTCACAGATCGCCAGGCCCAAGCCCAGGCCCTGGGCGCTGGTCTTGGTGGTAAAGAAGGGTTCGCGGGCGCGCTTGAGGGCATCGGCGGAAAAGCCCGGGCCGTTATCGCGGATGCTCAGTTGCACGCCGCTCTCGTCGCTGACGGCACTAAGCCAGATACGCCGTGGCGCGGCTTTCTCCCCCAGGGCATCGAGGGCATTGGCCAGCACATTACCGAGCACCTGGCGCAAGCGGGTTTCACCGGCTTGCACCCACAGGGTGGCATCGGGCAGGTCGCGTACCAGCTCCACATCCATGGCCCGCCGCCGTTTGGCCAACAACGCCAGGGCGTCGTCCAGTGCCGGTTGCAGGGCCACGCTTTCCGGGGCATGGCGATCACGGCGGGCAAAGGCGCGCAGATGGGCAATGATCGAGGACATGCGCCCGGTCAGCTCGCCAATCAGCTTGAGGTTGGCGCGGGCGTCGTCGGTGCGTTGGTGGTCGAGCAGCACATTGGCGTTTTCCGCGTAGCTGCGGATGGCCGCCAGCGGTTGGTTCAGCTCGTGGCTGATGCTCGCCGACATGGTGCCCAGCGCCGACAGTTTGCCGGCCTGCACCAGCTCGTCCTGGGCGCGCAGCAATTCCTGCTGCGCATGCTCGCGCTCCAGCACCTCGTTTTTCAGGCGAGTGTTGAGGGTTTCCAGGTCGCGGGTACGATCCAGCACGCGGATCTCCAACTCGCGCCGGGCGCGGGCATCAATGGCGATGCGCTCCAGGTAGTGGCGACGGCGCTGCATCAGCAAACCCAGCAGCAGTATCAGCACCAGCAAGGTCGCGCCACCGACCGCCACGGCAGTTTGCACTGGCCGCGCAACCTGCTCGGCTGGCGCCAGGATATTCACCGTCCAGCCGGTTTCGCTAAGGCTGCGGCTTTGCACGATCCAGGCGTTTTGTTTCAGTTTGAGCAGTTGCGGTTCCAGGGTGGGGTAGGGCTTGTTGGCGGCAATTTCGCGCCGCTCCTGTTCGCTGAGTTCACGGGTAGCGCGAAAGCGCCACTCGGCGCGCGAGGTGAGGATCACCACACCGTTGCCATCGGTAACCAGCAGTTGCTCGGGGGTTTTGCCCCACAGGGTTTCGGTGGTGTCCAGATCGACCTTGACCACCAGGGCGCCGATCACCTCGTCGCCTTCTTTCACCGCCGAGGCGAAGTAGTAACCGCGTTTGCCGGAGGTAGTGCCCAGGCCGAAAAAGCGCCCTAGGTGGCCGGTGACGGCTTCGCGGTAATAGGGCCGAAAGGCAAAGTTGCGGCCGACAAAACTGTCGCTCTGCCGCCAGTTGGAGGCCGCCAGGGTGGTGCCGGCGGCGTCCATCAGGTAGATGGAATCGGCCCCGGTTTGCCCGCGCACCTCTTCCAGCAACTGATTGGCGCGCACCTGCGCATCCAGGTTTTGCGGATGGGACAGCACCCCGCGTAACGCCGGCAGGTCGCCCAGAATCGGCGGCAGCACTTCATAGCGGCGCAGGCTGCCGAGCAGGTTGGCCACGTACAGGTCGAGGGTCTGGCGGTTCTGTTCGCTTAACTCGCTGCTGTAGTAACGCTCGGCCAGTTGTTGCAACGGCCACAGCAAGGGTGCCAGCAGCGCCGCCAGCAACAGCAGGCTGCGCCAGCGGGGGCGACGCAACGGGCTGTCAGTCGGCATCGTGCAGGCAGGCGCTGAGCGCCGTGTGCCAGGCGGGGAGTTGTACCTGCCAGGCGGTTTGCAGGCGCGCGCAATCCAGGCGCGAATTCAGGGGCCGTTGCGCCGGCGTGGGGTACTCGCTGCTGGCAATCGGCACCAGGCGCGCACAGGGTTTGCCATTGGCATGCAAGTGCTCGCCGATGGCGCTGGCAAAGCCGAACCAGGAGGTTTCACCCTGGCCGCTCAGATGGTAGATGCCCCAGGGGCCCGGCTTACCGTTTTGCCAGTGGCTGATCAGTGCGGCGGTGGTGCTGGCGATGGTGCCGGCCCAGGTCGGTGCGCCGATCTGGTCGCTGACCACGCGCAACTCCTCGCGCTCTTGCAGCAGGCGTTGCATGGTCAGCAGAAAGTTGCGGCCATACAGCGAGTACACCCAGCTGGTACGCAGAATCAGGTACTGGCCGCCCACTGCGGCAATGGCCTGTTCGCCGGCCAGTTTGCTCTGGCCGTACACCCCCAGCGGCTGGGTGGGATCGTCTTCGTGATACGGCGCGTTTTTGCTGCCATCGAACACGTAATCGGTGGAGTAGTGAATCAGCGGTATGCCCAGGGCATTGGCTTCTTCGGCCAGCACGCCGGGGGCCGTGGCGTTGATGGCAAAAGCCTGCTCGGCTTCGCTTTCCGCCAGGTCGACTGCGGTGTAGGCCGCCGCGTTGATAATCAGGTCGGGACGCAGGTTGCGGACCTGC
>JBCECW010000180.1:0-1659 GCA_039207785.1 Pseudomonas sp.
CAGCGGTACCGCACCGCCCCAGCCGGACAACACGGTCACATACTGCTCGCCGTCCATTTCCCAGGTAATCGGCGAGGCGATCACGCCGGAGCCGGTGTTGAACTGGTAGAGCTTCTCGCCGGTCTTGGCATCGAAGGCCATCAGGTAACCTTCCGGGTTGCCGGTAAATACCAGGTTGCCTTTGGTGGCCAGTACACCGCCCCACAGCGGCGCGTAGTTTTTATAGCGCCATACTTCCTTGCCGGTTTTCGGGTCGATGGCCCGCAGCACGCCGATATAGTCTTCGTTCAGCGGCTTGATGGTGAAGCCGGCGCCCAGGTAGGCGGCGCCTTTTTTGTAGGTCACGCCTTCGTTCCACATGTCCATGCCCCACTCGTTGGATGGCACGTAGAACAGGCCGGTGTCCTGGCTATAGGCCATGGGCATCCAGTTCTTGCCGCCGAGGAAGGATGGCGCCACGAACACCGAGCTGCCCTTCTTCTCGGCCGTCGGCTCGCCCGGACGGTGCGCGTCGTCGTAGATCGGCCGGCCATTCTTATCCAGGCCCTTGGCCCAGGTGATCTTGTCCACAAAGGGGAAGCCACGGATAAATTTGCCGTTGGTGCGATCCAGTACGTAGAAGAAGCCGTTACGGTCGGCGGTGGCAGCCGCTTTTACCGTCTTGCCGCCGTCCTGGTAGTCGAACGACACCAGCTCGTTGACGCCGTCATAGTCCCAGCCGTCGTGCGGGGTGGTCTGGAAGTGCCATTTGATCGAGCCGTCTTCGGGGTTCAGGGCCAGGCGCGAGGAAGAGAACAGGTTGTCGCCCGGACGCAGGTGCGAGTTCCACGGCGACGGGTTACCGGTGCCGAACAGCAGCGAGTCGGTGGTCGGGTCGTAGAAGCCGCCCAGCCATGGCGCTGCACCGCCGGTTTTCCACAGGTCGCCCGGCCAGGTCTTGCCAGGGGCGCCGCCGGAAATACCGTTCTCGATGGCTTTGCCGTCTTTGTAGACGTAGCCCATGTTGCCTTCCACGGTCGGGCGGGTCCACAGCAGTTCGCCGTTGCTTGGGTCGTAAGCTTCGATCTTGCCGACCACGCCGAACTCACCACCGGCCACCCCGGTAATCAGCTTGCCTTTGGCAATCAGCGGCGCGGCGGAAATGGAGTAACCGGCCTTGTAGTCGGCCACGGTTTTTTTCCATACCACCTTGCCGGTGTCTTTGTTCAGGGCAACCAGCTTGGCGTCCAGGGTGCCAAAAATCACCAGGTCGCCATACAGGGCCACACCGCGGTTGATCACGTCACAGCACGGCATGATGCCGTCAGGCAGGCGGGCGTCGTATTGCCAGAGTTTTTTGCCGGTACGGGCGTCGGCGGCAAATACCCGCGAGTAGGAAGCGGTGACGTACATCACGCCGTCCTTGATCATCGGCTGCGCTTGCTGACCGCGTTGTTTCTCACCGCCAAACGACAGCGCCCAGACCGGCCGCAGTTCCTTGACGTTGCTGGTGTTGAGGGTATCCAGGGTGCTGTAGCGCTGGCCGGCCTGGTTCAAGCCGTTGACCACGATCTGGTCGGTGCGCTTGGCGCTGTCACTGATGTCCTGGTCGGTGACGCCGGCCACGGCTGACAGGCTGGCCAGGGTGACCGCCACACACAAGGTGCTGCGAAGAAAAGG
>JBCECW010000180.1:1669-7261 GCA_039207785.1 Pseudomonas sp.
GAGCTTCATTGCGTCTACCTCTGCGGGCTTGTTGTTGTCATTCGGGAAAATTTCCCGATGTGGCGCAGATTCTTGGTTTGCCGCGCGTGTTCAACAATTGCCCGCTGTGCGCAATTAGTTAGTTCGTTGGTAGCAGTACTTCGACGGCTTTCCCTCTCCCCTAGCCCCTCTCCCGCAAGCGGGAGAGGGGAACTGAAGCACGGTCGGCCCCCTCTCCCGCGTGCGGGAGAGGGCTGGGGAGAGGGCAGCTTTTAACGCCGCGGCAAATCCTTCTGCTCATACCGCGGATACAGATGGCTGACGCTACGAATCAGCTCATAGCGCGACAGATTCACCGAGGCAAACCGCTCAGGAATCGGCGCGCGAATCACCTCGTTCATATCCAACCCCTGGGCCGCGCTATCGCGTAGCAGGCCATCGAGCCAACCGAGGTAATCGCGCATCTGCACAAAGGGCGCGGCATCGCTGGCCACCGGGCCATGGCCGGGCACAATCTGCTTCCACGGCAGGGCCTGCAGCACATCCAGGTCCTTGAGCCACACATCCAGGCCGGGGCTATTGGGGGTGGTCAGCGCGCGTTCGTAGAACACCAGATCACCGGCAAATAACACGCCGCTGGTTTCATCGAGAATCGCCAGATCCGCGCCGGTATGCCCGCTCAAGGCCAGCAGGCGCAGGCGGTGGTTGCCGACCTGCCTCTCCCCGGCCGTAACGGTCTCGGTAGGCAACACCACCTCGGTGCCCCGCATCCAGTCGCCTACCAGGCGGTACATATTTTCCGCCATGGCATTGCCCTGCTCGGCCAGCAGTTTTGTCGTGCCCGCCAGGGCGGCAATAGGGATACCGGCAAAGGCCTGGTTGCCCAGCACATGGTCGGGGTGATGATGGGTCAGCAGCACCAACACCACGGGTTTGGCGGTGACGGTGGTAATGGCTTGGCGCATGGCCTCGCCATAGTGTTTGGACGGGCCGGTGTCGATCACCACCACCCCGGCATCGGTGACGATAAACCCGGTGTTGACGATATTGCCGCCATTGGTTTTATCGAAATTGTCGCGGCTGCCTTCCAGCAGCCAGGTGTCGGTAGCGATCTGCCGCGGTTGCAGGTGATAGTCCTGCGCGGCGGCAGCGTGCGCGGCAAGCGCCAGCAGTAACAAGGATAACCACAGGCGCATACCGATCTCCTTTTGCGCGTTAACGCACCGCGCTGAATTGCAGCGTGGGTTCGACGTTGGTGAAGTTGGCGATATCGGCCACGATCTCGGCAGCGTGTGGCGCGAATGCCGCCTGGAAGGCTTCGACGTTATCGAAGTACACATGGCCGATGGCAATAAACGGCGCCGGCGCACCCGGCGCGCCGCCGGCCAGGCCACTGTCGGCGCCGGTGCCGGTGCACACCGCCCCTACCCGCGCTTGAACCAGCGGCATATGGGTGGCGAGGTAGTAGTCCATATCGAATTTGGCGCCGGGGGTGTTGGGGTAGAACACGCTGAGCTTGAACATGACCGAATCTCCGTGGGGGGGGCGAATAAATCGTAGGGTGCGCTCCGCGCACCAAGCGATTACCGAGTAAACGCCGTGGTGCGCGAAGCACACCCTACACCAGCCGTGCCGGTTTAAAACTCACCTTCAAATTCATTGCCGCTGTTGTCACGCAGCCATAAGCGCGCGTGATCATGACCCTGCACTTGCAGACTGATCACCGGGTTCTCCGCCACCGCCGGAAACAGCTCGATGCTGGCCAGCACCTGGCCCTTGGCATCGCGCAGTTGTGCCTGGTCGAGGTAGAACTCCGGCACCCCGCCAACCATGCCGTTGTCCATCGGATGATCGACGCGCAGGCGCAAACGCGAGTCGCCGCCCTGGTTGAATCGCGCGGCATGAATCTGCCCCAGGCGCTCTTCCCAGCCACTTTGCGCGCGCACCACACTCGGCGCCGTGCAGCCGCCGCCGGCCGCTTCCACCCACACCGAGCCGACATGCCAGACGCCGTCCTTGGTCAGCACGGCGGCGCGAATCGGCGTGGCTTGTTCCACCCGAATACGGATGGCCAGCAGCGGCTGCACCTGCGGGCCGGGCTCGAAACTGAAGATACGGGGGATAGGATTGAGCTCGGCCCAGGCGATGATTTTTTCCACCTGCCCGGCATAGGCGCGGGCGTCGACCTGGATCGGCACCTGGCGCGAGTCTTCGGCAAAGGGCGGCGCCTGCACGATAACCTGGTCGTCGAACACAAACGGCTTATCGCCCAGCATGCGCTGCTGGTAGAACTGCCACATCACCGAGGGCATGGGGTCTTTGCCGGGGTCGGCGTGGGCGGTCCCGGTCAGTAGCAGACAGAGCAAAATCATCCGTTTTAATGCCATACCCATTCCTCGACTCTGACACCCTACGGGATCAGCGTATTTCAGCCCGATCACTGCACGTCCTGATAAAGCCCCGGCAATTCGTAATGCAGGCCATAAGCCTCGAACAGCTTGGCCATGCGCCCGTCGTTGATCATGTCTTCAACTTGCATATCGATGGCGTTGGAGAGCTGGCGATTGCTTTCGTGCACCGCCATGCCGATATCCCAGGCCGGCTGGCCGAGGTTGGGATAGGTGTTGTCGGACTCTTTCAACGCTGGGTCCTTGGCGCCGAACAGCAACCAGTCCAACTCGCCACGCAGGCCCATCACCGCATCTACCTTTTTCCCCTGCATGGCCGCAAACGCCACGCTGGTAGTGGGAAAGTGATCGGTATTGGCGCTCAACTGGCCGCCAAATACGCTGGACAGGTAAAACGACGGCACGCTTTCCAGCTCCACGCCGATACGGTGCAGACGGAACACGCCAATGCTGTCGACCTTGGGCAACCGCCGGCTGTCGTGCACCACCTGCCAGCGCTCACGCTGGTAGGGGGCGAACATCACCACCTGTTCATTGGCCAACTCGCCGACGTCATTGCGCTGGTTGCGGTAGTCCTTGTCATAGGGCACCCGCAGCATCAGATCGGCGAGCACGCCGGGACGCAGGTAGTGGCCCTTCCAGACAAAGTTGCGCAGGTCGTCGTCGAGCTTTTCCCCGGGCACTATCCATAGCAGCTCCAGCTTCAAACCGAGGCTGTCGGCCAGCGCCTGGGCGAGGTCGACATCCACGCCACGGGCCTTGCCGTGGTCGTCGAAGCTGTAGGGGGCAAAGTGTTCATACACCGCCACCTTGAGCACGCCCGAGGCGACGATGTCGTCATACGGGCGCACCCGCGCATCGACCACCAGGGGCACGCTCAGGCACAGCAGCCAACACACAATCGTCGGTAGCCAGCGCATGGCAATCACTCGTCTACGTGTACGCTGTCCAGGTAGCTACGAATGGCCCACAAGCCTTCCTGGCTGATGAAGTCGGCCATCTTCGGCATATACACGGCACCATCACGCACCGCGCCGTTGATGACGCGCTCCTTGAACCATTCATCCCCTTCGGCGCCGACATCAAGCATGCGCAGGTCCGGGGCGATACCGCCGGACTTGGCTTCCAGGCCATGGCAACGGGCGCAGTTCTGGTTATAGGCCGAGGCACCGATTTCCACGGCCAGGGCGTTCTTTTCATACGGGGCACGGTAGGGGTTGGTGTCGCGCCATTCAGTGCCCAGTGGCTCCAGGCCCTGGGTGTTGACGGCTTGGGGGGTGACATCGCCGTGAGCCAGCGCCAGGCCACTAAGGCCCAGACCAGCAAGCAAAATCAGGCTACGCAGGCTGTTGTTGTTATTCATCAAATCCATCCTCTTCGAGATGCTGGGCAAGGCAATAAGCGCCGTGGGGCAATGGTAAGAACGGCCCCACAGCCGCCGTATGCTGCTTTCGCGCACTGCATCTACTCCCTTGGTAGTAGGGCTGTGGAGGGGGATGGGCGATGGTTTTCGTAGCAGGTCCAATTGAGGCCCGCACTGGGAAGACTTCCCGGCATGGGCGGGAGTTTTTCCGTATCGGTGCGTGGGCGGCGAGTTCCACCATTCGCTTCGCCAGGGCCTGGGGTTTGCCCGCCCCGGTACACCGACCACTACGGGAACCACCACCATGACAATAAGAACCTCATCCACTGCTGGACGCCGCCCACTCTTTACCCTTAACCGTCTGTGCCAGGGCCTGCTGCTGGCCGGCAGCCTGGCCGCTGCGGCCGGCGTAACCGCCAAGGACGTGACCTGGGACGACATCGCCAACGACCACAAGACCACCAACGATGTGCTGCAGTACGGCATGGGCACCAATGCCCAACGCTGGAGCCCGCTGGCCCTGGTCAACGACAAGAACGTGTTCAAGCTGACCCCGGCCTGGTCGTATTCCTTTGGCGATGAAAAGCAGCGCGGCCAGGAGAGCCAGGCCATCGTCAGCGACGGCGTGATCTACGTCACCGCCTCCTACTCGCGGCTGTTCGCCCTCGATGCCAAAACCGGCAAACGCCTGTGGACCTACAACCACCGCCTGCCCGACGACATCCGCCCATGCTGCGATGTGGTTAACCGCGGCGCGGCGATTTTCGGCGACAAGATTTTCTTCGGCACCCTCGACGGCCGCCTGGTGGCATTGAATAAAAACACCGGCAAGGTGGTCTGGAACAAGAAGTTCGGCGACCACACCGCCGGCTACACCATGACCGGCGCGCCAACCCTGATCAAAGACCAGAAGACCGGCAAGACCCTGCTGATTCACGGCAGCTCCGGCGATGAATTCGGCGTGGTTGGCCAGCTCTATGCCCGCGACCCGGACACCGGTGAAGAAGTGTGGATGCGCCCCTTCGTTGAAGGTCATATGGGCCGCTTGAATGGCAAGGACAGCACCGTGACCGGCAATGTCAAAGCGCCAAGCTGGCCGGATGATCCGAACAGCCCGACCGGCAAGGTCGATGCCTGGAGTCACGGCGGCGGCGCCCCATGGCAGAGCGCGAGCTTCGATGCCGAGACCAACACCATTATCGTCGGCGCCGGCAACCCGGGCCCATGGAACACCTGGGCGCGGACCTCCAAGGGCGGCAACCCGCACGACTACGACAGCCTCTACACCTCCGGCCAGGTTGGCGTAGACCCAAGCACCGGCGAGGTGAAGTGGTTCTACCAGCACACGCCAAACGATGCCTGGGACTTTTCCGGCAACAACGAACTGGTGCTGTTCGACTACAAAGGCAAGGACGGCAAGATCGTCAAGGCCACCGGCCACGCCGACCGCAACGGCTTTTTCTATGTAGTGGACCGCACCAACGGCAAGCTGCAAAACGCCTTCCCGTTTGTGGATAACATCAGCTGGGCCAGCCATATCGACCTGAAAACCGGGCGCCCGGTGGAAAACCCAGGCCAGCGTCCGCCGCTGCCAGAGCCGGGTGAAAAACACGGCAAGCCGGTAGAAGTATCGCCACCCTTCCTCGGCGGCAAGAACTGGAACCCGATGGCCTACAGCCAGGACACCGGCCTGTTCTATATCCCGGCCAACAACTGGAAAGAGGACTACTGGACCGAAGAGGTCAGCTACAAGAAGGGCTCGGCGTACCTGGGCATGGGCTTCCGCATCAAGCGCATGTACGACGATCACGTCGGCAGCCTGCGCGCCATGGACCCGACCAC
>JBCECW010000181.1:0-3588 GCA_039207785.1 Pseudomonas sp.
AAACACGCTCTTGGCTACCTTCTTCGACAGTTGAATCACTTTGCCTTCGGGGGTTACCCGCTCCAGGCTCGGCTGGGTCTGGTAGCCCGGGCTGGTCCAGCGCAGCAGGTGGTTCCACAGGGCTTCTTCACCGTTCTTCGGAATCGGGAACGGCGTACCGCCAAAGGTGCCTTTGGGGAATGGACCCAGTTGTCCGCTCGGGTCCATGGTGGCGCGCGTGGCGTTGGCAAAGGTGTTGTCATACACCCACTGCGGTGCTGCCGCCGTACGACGAGTGGGGAACACCTGCACGTTAAAGCTGGGGAAACGCTTCAACAGGCCCAGGGTGCCTTCGGTGAGTTGGTCTTTGTACTGGTCGGCGTTCTGGCCCGTGATGGTCAGCAGCGGCTTGTCCTTGGCGAACAGGTCGGCAATCGCCGGCGAGGTCATCGACGCATCGAAAGCAATGCCACCGTCCCAGGCCGGAATGCTGCCGTCCTTGTTGGCGGCACGCTCACCGCCCAGCGGCGTCAGGGTGGTTTTCAGCTTGGCGGCTTCGTCCGCCGATACGGCGCCCTGCACGCTCGGCGCCACCAGGGCGGCGCACGCGAGGGCCAGCAAGGTCATGCGAGTGAACTTGGTCATGTCAGGTTCCCTTAGAAAGTACGACGCAGCGATACCGAGACAAAGTCCCGATCTTTCAGAGACTGCTGGAAGGTGTAGTGGCTATCGATCGAGGGATCGGTCGACTGGTACACGGCGGTGTTTTCCGCGCCGTAGTAGTGGGTGTAGGCCAGCGAGAAATCCCATACGGTCAGGTAGTTGGCCGCGAGGGTGAAGGTCATGTCGCCGCCGTTATCCGGACCCAGGATGGTCACAGGCGACTTGCCATGGTTGTAGCCAATGGTGAACGAAGGCGTCAGGTCCAGGCCGTCCATCACGTTACGTTGCGGGATCGAGTACAGCGCACGTACAGCGGCAGCACTGCGGTCGGTACCGGCGTCCAGCTGATTGCAGTTCTCGGTGCAATTGGTCAGGCGGTTATAGGCCACTTCCATGGACAGACTCGGTTCGTCCGACATGAAGTTACGCGGCATGGTCCAGATCATGGACAGGTTGGCGTGGGCCGAATTACCGATGGCGTAGTAGGCGTGATTGTTGTTGTCAGCGTTTGGATCGGTGACTGGTGTTGGCAGGTTGGTCAGCGGCACGTCGCGACGCACGGAAACCTCACCGGCAAAGTTGACCGAATTGAGGGTGGTGGTGGCGCTGATGCCGTAGGCCTTGATGTCCTCCGGATACACCCACTGGTACGTCCCGACGGTGCCAGGAATGCCAGTCACCGGACCTGAGCGGGAATACAGCACAGGCGTCTTGGCGTGGTAGCGGATGGCATAGGCGCCGAGTTCCCACTCACCCAGCTGGGTACGCACGCCCAGGCCGAACTGGCCTTTGTCGCTGGCATGCATATCGTGCCGACGCACCACACCAGTACCCGGTACGAATGGGGTTCCGGCTGGCGCAAGACGGATGCGCTCGCCACCTTCGCTGAGGAAGTCGTTCACCGAGAAGTAGCTACCCGAACCTGGCAGGCGGGTTTCTTCAAACTCGTACTGGTAGTAGCCCATGATGGTCAGTTGCGGCGAGAACTGAATCTGCCCCGAGAACTGCCCCACCGGCATGATGATTTCCTTGGTGGTGGAACCCGGTACCGACGAGGCCTTCACCGCATCCACCGGCGACTGGGTGCCGGCAATGGCGTTGGCGCCGTAGAACAGACTCTCGCCCCACAGTACCGAGTGGCGACCCAGGCGGCCGCTTACGCGCGCCGAACCTACATCCGCGCCACCGAACAGAAAGGCGTCCAGGATCTCGGCTTTCTTGCCGTGCAGCTCCTGGGTGTCATCAGTGAATTCGTCATGATCGACCGACCGGGCGTTCGCCGTACGCGGCGAGTCGTTGTCGTTCTTGTTGTTGTAGACGTCGTCGTACCAGGCCGCCGCACTGACGCGCGCGCCGAAGTCGTCCTTGTAGACGATGTCCATCTCGGACAGCAGGTCCATACGGTTGGAGATCAGGCGGCCGGACTTGAAGTTACGATCACCGTCATCGCCGTTGAGCGTGGCGGGGTTCTCGCCTGCACGGCGCGGCTCATACTCGGTGAGCTTGTCGCTCGCGCTCTTCGTGCGCATGGCAGCGGAATATTTGAACGTGTTATCCCAGCGCAAGCGGATATCGGAGTTACCTACATCGATCGGCGCAGCCAGCGAGTGACCTGCTGCCATCAGACCCGGCGTTGCGACCAACGACTGGAACAGCTGGCGGTAGAGATCATCCTGCGGCACTGCAAATTTTATTTTTATTATTTGCATCATGGTCACCTAGAGAGATTGTTTGACGCATGAACTCCTGTTGCTGATCTGCCCGGGCCATCACGGCGACCGGTCACAGCGACCTACAAGAATTACCTCCCTGGATGTGTGGATACCCGACGTTGGTTCAGACGCGAGCGGATCGGAGTTCAGGCAACACAGAGCGTTTTTTGTAAGGTTGCTGGCTCGCTTGGCGAGGGCTGGTTTCTGTGTTGGCCGGAGTATATGCAGGCACTTTTGGGCCCGGATAATGATTAATCCCGCTGCACCGCAGTCGGTTTTTTGATGGGCCGCGAAAGGCTCTGGAAAGCGGGATTGCGGCGCAAATGCAGGCCACAAAATAGCGTGGTGCGCGGAGCGCACCCTACGGGATTAGCGTGTGTTCGTAAGGCTCGTAGGGTGCGCTTCGCGCACCAGGGATTACGGCTGTGACGAAGAGAGATGCATGGCCATGCGATCGAACAGCAGCTTGACGCGGGTAAGCTCCAAACGCGCCGCCGGCACCATGATTTTTACCCAGCGTTCCACCAGCGCGAATTCTTCCAACACCGGCACCAGTTGCCCGGCCGCCAAGGCATCGGCCACCACCGGCAAGGCCAGTTGCACAATACCGTGCCCATCGCGCGCGGCGGCGCACAGGTAGCCTTCGTCATTGGTGCGCAGCACCGGACGCACATCCACCTCTACCCTGCCCTCTGGCGAGTTAAAGGCCCAGATGGAACCGGCAATGGAAAAGGTCAAACACGGATGATCTACCAGGTCGCGCGGGTGTAACGGCGCGGCGTGCTGTGCAAGGTATGCAGGCGCTGCACACAGCAACCGCGGGAATGGGCGAATCACTTGTTCCACCACATCCGCATAGGCCATCTGGTCCATGCCCACAGAGATATCAAAGCCCTCTTCCACCGGATCGCCGCCACGGTCAGAGGCAATAATTTCCAGCTGCACCAATGGGTGCTCGGCGCGGAAGGTGGTGAACAGTTCGCCCAGGCCCTGGCGAATCAAAACGGCGGGCGCCTTGATGCGGATCGGCCCTTCGATACTGCCGGGACTCAGGATCGCGCCGCTGGCCATATCCTGGTAAGCGCGCAGTAACTGCCGCGCGTGGGTCAGGTAGCTTTGCCCGGTATCGGTCAGGGTCAGGCGGCGGGTGGAGCGGTCGAAGAAGGTGGTTTTAAAATCCCACTCCAACTCGTCCACCCGCTTCATGATCACCGAGGGCGAGGTGTGCAAGGTG